>DLVS01000322.1 GCA_003445095.1 Verrucomicrobiales bacterium | reverse complement strand
TTCAAATCCAGTGGCTCACGTCGAGCTCCATTCCCCAGCGTGCATCGGTTGGAACAAGAATCCGAGCGTGGCCGCTTGCTTCATTTCTTCGCCAATCACGAACTCCTGGCGACCGAACTGATGGCCCTGGTGTTGCTGCGCTTTCCCGACGCCCCGCCTGAGTTTCGCCGTGGCGTCTTGGAAACACTGCAAGATGAGCAGATCCACACGCAGCTATATCGAAAGCGCATGCTGGAATGCGGCGTCGAGTTCGGCGATTTGCCGGTCAGCGGGTACTTTTGGCGGGCGGTCTCGGGAATGGAGAGTCCGATGGATTTTGTGGCCGGACTCAGTCTGACGTTCGAGCAAGCGAATCTCGATTTCTGCGGTCACTTCGCTCAAGCGTTCCGCGCGGTGGACGATTCAGCTTCGGCCCGAATTCTTGATCGCATTTATCGCGACGAAATCGGCCATGTAGCCCACGGCTGGAAGTGGTTTCGGCGCTGGAAGAATCCCTCGGAAGACGACTGGCAGGCGTTCTGTCGGCAACTGAAGTTTCCCCTCTCTCCCCAACGCGCGAAGGGATTTCGGTTGAACATCGCGGGTCGGCAAGCGGCGGGGCTCGCCCCCGACTTCATCGCCCAACTCGACGTCTATTCCCAGTCCAAAGGCCGGCCTCCGAATGTGTATGTATTCAATCCCTTCACCGAGGGTTTTCTCGCTCAAGGCCCCACCTTCAATCCCAACAAACACGGGGTCGCGCTGGCGGCGGACTTGTCCAACCTACCTCAGTATTTAGGGCGAGGTGATGACGTCGTGCTAGTGCCGCAGCGACCGTCATTGCCCTGGCTCGCGACGCTCAAGGCCGCGGGATTCCCGTTGCCGGAATTCGTCGAGTACTCCGGCGCCGGCCTACCGCCGGACCACCCACTGCTTGAACGCAAACTCGGCGGCCTGCGGCCTTGGGCCTGGGGACCGGAGAGTGTCGCTCTCCTCGGGCGGCTCTTCGAGAATATCGCAGGGGGGCCTTCGCGGAGTGGGGCTCCGACCGCTTTGGTGGAGGCTCCTCTTCCGGGCAGCCAGTCGGGGTTGATGCCGAATGAAGAGCTCGTAATAAAGTCGACAGTGTTCCCTGAACAATTGGCCGCCCTCTTTTCAAAAGCGTGGAGCGCAACTCGACTGCGTGAGTGGTTGGTTGACGATGATTTTCTCGCGGAGGATCGATCGTGGCTCTGCACGCCCAATGAAGTCGGCCGCGCGGCGCTTACTTTCGCGGAGGTCCAAGACGCCATCGCCGAGATCCGCGGCCGAGGCCACCACCGAATTATCGTCAAAGAAGCTCTGGGCGTGGCCGGGCAGAACGCGATCCGGCTGTGGGAGCCCGAAATACTGGAAACCCAACGGCGATGGTTGGAACGAGCGGTCGAGCGCGGATCGGTCGTGGTAGAGCCGTGGCTTGAACGCCTTGTCGATTTCTCCGTTCACGGCGAGCATCGAGCCACCGGACTCTCGCTTTGTGGATACGTCGGCTTGCTCACTGATCAACGGGGCCAATACCGCGGTAACTGGGCCGAGCCGCAGTCACGCTTGCGGCCGCCTCTCGCCGTCACGGAGGCGTCGCCAGAAGTTCCGAATGTGCGTCGCCGTGTGCAGGAGCTCTACTCGCGGCTCTTGGTGCGCCTGGAACGTGATCTCACCACGGCGGGCTACCTCGGCCCGGTCGGCATTGATGCGTTCGTGTATCGAGCAACGGATGGCTCGCCCCGACTCAAGCCGGTCGTGGAGATCAACCCTCGTTACACGATGGGCCGGGTCACACTCGAACTGATGCGCCAAGTGAGCCCAGGTTCGACGGGACACTTCCACCTGGTCAATCGCGCCCAACTTCGTGACGAAGGGATGGCGGATTTCGTCGCCTATGCCGACTCACTGCGGGGGCGTTACCCGATTCAAATGTCAGGCAGTCCCGTGGCGCAGATTCAGTCCGGGGCCGTCTGCCTCAGCGATCCGGAGAGCGCCCGGGAGTATCTCGCTGTGTTCAGAGTGGACCCGACTGGCGCCCGGCATTTTCAAGACAGTAGCGTCGCGTTAGGAGCGCCGTCGCCGAATAGGAAGATGCTGTCCTAAGCTTAGCCGTATCCGTGCAGTTGCCTTGGGGGCGCGCGCGACACAACGCGGCGCGTAGCCCGCGACTCAATGGTGACGATTCCTCGCGCCTAATGCGGACAGCGAGGGCTGATCGCGAAGTGGTCCGGCGTAATCTCAGTTCCTTGGTTCCGTCCGCAGTACCCGGGCGGTGCGCTCCACAGCAACTGGATGCTCAATGCTGCGATGCTCGCGAATGCTTTGTCCGTTGCTCGCAAAGCCCGATCAAAGTTGAGTTCCCCAGGGATCCGCGCCTACCTTCGCTCCTTCTGGCGGAGAACTTGTTTGGCGACACGCCCCGCGTCACCCGTCTTCCAGGGAGCGCTCGGCGTTTCTTCCGATGCTGCGAGCCGTCGGTTGACGGCGGACACATCCAGTTCGGTGGGCACATCATGCGCGGGACGCGCCGGCACCAGAGCGACCATGGCCTTGCCATTGAGGAGATAGATGGTTTCGCCCGCGGCCGCTTGTTTGACGAGCGCACCCAGTTTCGGTTTGGCCTCGCGGATGACGTAAGTTGCCATGACCCGAATGAGACTCGCTTGAGACTCGAGGTCAACGGCGAAAAGGGATGAGCCGAGCGGATGAGCGGATGCGCTCCCAAAGTGGTCGCCAAGAGGGTTCGCCGCCCAGCTCGATCGCTGGTCGAATTTTTGGGAGCGAGGGGGAGGGACAGGACTGCTATCGGAGCGCAATCGGAATCTCGGGTGAATGTGAATGGGAGGTGTGATTGAAGGCCGCCAGTGGCCCGGTGCGGTAAGGCTGACCTCCAAGTTCAGCGAGGTTGGCCGTTCTGGAATCGATTTCGGGCGAACTGCCCCCGTTCGAAGGTGCGCCCAGTCCGTCTCCGATCCCCATTAAGAGCGCAGTAAATGAGAGAGGGCGGTAGGGGGAGGGACAGGACTGCTATCGGAGCGCAATCGGAATCTCGGGTGAATGTGAATGGGAGGTGTGATTGTAGGCCGCCAGTGGCCCGGTGCGGTAAGGCTGACCTCCAAGTTCAGCGAGGTTGGCCGTTCTGGAATCGATTTCGGGCGAACTGCCCCCGTTCGAAGGTGCGCCCAGTCCGTCTGCGATCCCCAGTAAGAGCGCAGTAAATGAGAGAGCGGAGTCGAGATTTGGACGCCGCCTCTGTCTACCCAAACACCCGGGCGCGCAGTTCGCGCAGGGTAAACAGTGGGTTCTTCAGCCCAGCCATCGGCCGAGCGCCCTCCTGACGCTGGGAACTGAACCGCTCGCGTAACGCTGCGAAAACTTCATTCACAAACGTCCGCGTGCCCAACACGGCCCCATCGCTGAAGTAGCGAACTTTCAGGCGCAGGTAATCTTCCAAAGCCAGTTGTCCCTTGGCCTCGGCCACCGCCAAGACTTCGTCGCGCCTGAAGCCTCGGCGCAACGGTCGCCCAGTTTCGGTGAATCCTTCCCTCTCCTCTCCTTGCCCAAAGAGCCACACCCGATACTTGGCCAGAGCGTCTGTGACCGAGAGTCTCTTTTCGGCCACTCGTTCTCCTCCGGCGATGATCACGCGTAAGGCCGTCCGCGCGCGGCGATCGCCGGCGGCCGCCGCGCCGTAGCCGCACCACCGGTAGTCTTTGGGATCGTCCACGATTCCGGCGCGGACCGGATTGAGATCAAGGTAGGCGGCCATGGTGGCCAAGGTTTCGCCCGCCCCTTCGACCAACACGCTCTTGAAACGTTCCTCCCACAAGGTGCCTTTGCGACCTTTGTGGCGATTGAACCACTGAGTGAAACGTTGTTTGAGCCGCTGCATGAAGCCGCTGACGTCCCACATGCTGGCGCAAATCTGATCGATGAACTCGCGCTCGCCCGCAGCGTCATTGGCTTGACGGAACATTTCGAGGCGTTGACGGACCGTCGCGGCCGTGAGGGCGGTGCTGGAGAGGACTTCGAGTTTGGCGAGGAGTTCTTCGGCGCTCAGGGGCGTGGTGGGTTTGGCAGGGACTTCCAAGAGGAGATGAAAGTGATTGGAGAGGATACAATACGTCAGCACGCGAACGCCGCAGAACGATTCATACTCACGGAGATACTTGAGGAACTGTTCGCGTTCGAGTTCACCAAAGACGAACTGGCGATCCACGACGCGCGAGAGGCAGTGGTAGTAGGCGACGGGGAACGAGGCCGGAGCTTTGAGGCGACGCTGGCGCATGGCGCCCGAAGTTCACCCTGGAATCCACCTCCCCACCATCGCAAGACTTACCGATAGATGTCCTGTCCCCAGCCCCCATTTTCCTCCCACAAGGTGCCTTGGCGGCCTTTGTGTCGGTTGAACCATTGGGTGAACCGCTGTTTGAGTCGCTGCATGAACCCGCTGACGTCCCACATGCTGGCACATAACCGGTCGATGAACTCGCGTTCGCCGGTGGGATCGTTGGCCTGGCGGAACATCTCAATGCGTTGTCGCGCTCCGGACGCGGTCAAGGCGGTGCTGGACAGGGCTTCGAGTTTCGCGAGGAGTTCTTCGGCGCTCAGGGGTGTGGTGGGTTTGGCAGGGACTTCCAAGAGGAGATGGAAGTGATTGGAGAGGATGCAG
>DLVS01000770.1 GCA_003445095.1 Verrucomicrobiales bacterium | reverse complement strand
CGCTTCCCGAGGCGCCGGCGCCCGCGGGTACTCCGCAGTGTGGCTGCCTGATTCGCTCATCAGTCGTCCTCCAGCGGTCCCACCTAATCGTCGAGGCGAGTGGCTCAATAGCCGCGTTGGCGGATGACGACCTCACGGATCCCCTCGAACGCATCCGGCAGGACATCCTCGCGCCGGGGCTGATGGTGTGCCTGTTTAAAGGCGAGCGTATCCAGACCCTTGATGTCTCCATCAAGCCCGAAGCCCTTCACGCCGGCTTTGAAGCGGCCCCCAGCGGGGGCATTCAGAAACGGCCCCGGGACGCCTCCGGAGCGGCAAAAGCGGCCGTTCCGGTCGCGCTAGGGCCGGCGCGGCGGGTCCAGATCGCCGGCTTCAAGCAACAACTCGCTGCCCTGAACGGGTTTTCAGGCCCCATCAACGCCGCCGAGATGGCGATGGCCCTGATCGAGGGGATGGAACGGGTCCGATGGAGACGGATGGGGACAGGACATCTATCGGTAGTCTAGGGATGCCCTGGCGGCCTTTATGCCGGTTGAACCATTGGGTGAAACGTCGTTTGAGTCGCTGCATGAGGCTGCTGACGTCCCACCTCGTGGCGCATTGGAGACGGATGGGGACAGGACACCTATCGGTAGTCTAGCGGTGCCCTGGCGGCCTTTATGTCGGTTGAACCATTGGGTGAAACGTCGTTTGAGTCGCTGCATGAGGCTGCTGACGTCCCACCTCGTGGCGCATAACCGGTCGATGAACTCCCGTTCGCCGGTGGGATCCTTGGCTTGGCGAAACATCGCGATGCGCTGAGGCGCGATAGACTTACCGACAGATGTTCTGTCCCTGCCCCTCTCGCAGGATGGCTGACCGGAATGGGCGAACTGGTTTGCGACTGGACATCCTGCTTGATGCCTTGACATCAAAATTGGCCGACATCAGGCTTCGACCATGAGAACGACCTTAACCCTCGACGCGGACGTGGCCCGGTCTCTCACGGCGCTGGTGCGGCGGCGCAAGATGACCTTCAAACAAACCGTCAACGACGCGCTGCGAACCGGACTTGGGCTGCAGACCGCGCGGCGGCCCCGCGGGCGATTTGTCGTGAAGGCACATGCCGGCGGATTCAAAGCGGGCCTTGACCCTTACAAACTCAACCATCTGACTACGGAGCTTGAGGATGAGGCCACGCTGCGGGCGATGGCGCGCCGATGATCCTCACCGACGTCAATCTGCTCCTCAACGCCTACAACCGCGATTTCCCCGGCCACACGGCCGCCCGCGAATGGTGGGAAGGCGTCGTCAATGACCAGGAAGCCATCGGTCTGGCCTGGGTCACGATCCTGGGCTTCCTCCGCATCATGACCAGCGCGCGGGCGATGCCCAACCCGATGCCGCTTGAGGACGCCGTCGCCGCCGTCAAAGCGTGGCTCGATTTGCCGAGCGTGGACGTGATCGAACCTGGACCGCGCCATGCCGAAATCCTCTTCCGCTTGCTCCGCCAGGTGGGCGTCGCGGGCGATCTCACCACGGACGCGCACCTAGCGGCCCTGGCCATCGAGCACCAGGCCCGGCTGGCATCCACGGACACAGATTTCGCCCGGTTTCCGGGTTTGAAGTGGTTTAATCCGCTGACCAAGCGGGGCGCAGGGCGCTGACGTTTACTGCGTCTGACGGGAGTCTGGCCATTCTTTGGCCTGATTGGGGCTCATGTGAGGCGGAGCGAGATTGGGAGGGACACCCAGTGGCTATCAGGAAAACTACTCGACTGTTCCGCAGTATTCTTGAGCCCACTTAAAAAGTGGCTCAGCCCACTCAAACGCTTTTGCACTGGGATTTCCCAGACTTGCCCAAAGTCTCAACTACCACGTATTCGGATTATATGGAGCCCGGCAGCAGCACCGCCCTACCATCCTTTGGTAGATGGCGGGGGACGTGCCTTCACCCCGACCCTTGCCCTCACCCGCTGTGTTATCACTTCGGGGGAGAGGGGGAGCATCCAATACGTTGGGTTCGTCGGGCCGCCGCGGTCGATACAACGTCGGGTGGTTTGGATCCGAACTACAAACCGCTGAAGTGATGGTGATCATCGCACCTTCGCGCCGATTCGCGGACATCTGTTTACTGGTTCTCCGCGCGGATCCTTTGGTTGGCTTGGGCGATTTCTTCCAATTGCCACCCGCGATCATTCAGTGTCGTCACACTCCAATCCGCCGACTGCGCCGCGAAATCAAAGACCCAGAGGGCCGCCAAAGGAACCTGATTGGTCACCAGACATTGAAGGACGGAAGAGAATGCTGCTTGGGCCTCGGTGGATTTCCGTCCGGGAACACCAAACTCTCCAACCAACAGCGGTTTCTTCACGGCCGCGGCCACTGCCATGGCTTGCGGGATTCGGCCCAAGTCAGTCTTGAGGTCATAACCCCGAACCGAAAGCGTATCGATGGGAGAGGGATTGTCGGCCGCGAGCATCTCCGCAAATTGGGTTGCCGTGTCGGTTTCCCACGTTCCCCTCGCCGCCTGATGCCAGGCAGACAACCGCGGAAACGCGTTCCCACTCACAATGATTCGATTCGGATCTAGACGTCGCACTTCGCGGGCAAATACCTGCAGGGCGGTCCGGATCATTGCGTGGGACAGCTCATCTTGTTTCGATCGAGTGGCGGGAGTGCCAAGATTTGGCACGACCGGAGGACGGTGCTCGGCGGCATTCGGCAAATCCGCGGCAAGGTTATATTCGTTCCCAAATTCCCATCCCCACAGAGCCGGCGAAGCGCGATAACGCTCCACCACCGCTCGCGTGTACTGAATCATGAACGCGTGGGTGCGGCTATTCGTGTCGCCCCAAGCATTGACCGGCTCTCGCATCAGGTCGGGAACCGTGCTCGTCAGCCAGAATAACGACGGAATCAATCCGATGCCGTATCGCTCGGCGCTTCGGAAAACGCCGTCGAGTCGGCGAAAGTGTTCGGCGCGATTGGTGAGATAAAGCCCCCAATCCGCTGGCCAGTAGCCTCCGGCCGAGAATCGAGCAAAGGGAACTCGATGGGTCGCGAGGGTCGCAAATCCGGCTTCGTAGGACTGGGTCGGCGGTTCCGCGAGCGTCCTCACGAAGGCGTCGTAGTAGTTCACACCAAAGCCTCGATAGACGGCGCCATTCAATCTCAAGGAGCCATCGCGAGACACGGACAGGCCGACAGTGGCGGTACGATTGGTGTTTGGATCCGCCGTGAGCCCGTCGCTCCCGCACAAAAGAATCAGTGTCAGAAGCACCGCGTTGCCGCGAATGTAGCGAAGGCACGCGTTGGAACTATTGGTAAAGTTCATGAACGAGCGGGGCCAATAACCGCTGATCAAGCAGCATTCTCGGGTGAGACTTTACGCAAAGTGACTCTGCTGACACTCTAAGGAAAATGATCTTTATCTCCGTCAAAGAATTACCTGCGCGGATCGGACATCGCCTGCGGCAGGCCAGCACCGATCAAAGGGATTGATCGCCGCGACCGTCACCTCGAGACTGCCGCACCCACTTTGGGTCGAAGCCGGTCACGCTCTAAGTCGACGAACACCGAAACAACCTTAGAACACCGACGAGGCCGACTGGAGATGAGCGAGTATGGCTGATTGGCTTTACCACCTCCCGGTAATTTCGATGGCCGTGGTGGTGTTCACGATGACCTTTCTTGGCACGGGCCTGATCTACGGGGCCGTACTGGTGATCGCCAAAGAAGGGCGAGGACGGTCGCTCAAAGGCATGTCGCCGGTGATGCTGACTCCACTGGCGGTGGTCTTTGGACTGCTTGTGGGGTTTCTCTCCGCCCAGGTGTGGAATGATGCCGATCGAGCCAATGCGGCAGTAGCCCGCGAGGCCAGCGCCTTACACACGGTGGTTTTGCTCGCAGCCCGGTTGCCTAAGGAAACCGCGACGCGACTGCGAGGTTTTGTCCGACGCCATATCCAAGACGCCGTGCAGTTGGAGTGGCCCGCCATGGCGGGGAAACGAGCTACCTTGAACATGCTGACCCAAGTGGACACGGAAGCGCTTCAATTCATCTTCGCGGTGCCAGCCCAGAATGAGGCGCAAATATTTGCCCAGCGCGAGATGGTTGCCGCGTTGGAGAACGCGCTGGAAGCGCGGAGGCAGCGCATCATTATCAGCCGCTCGACGATCAACGGAGTCAAGTGGGCCGTGGTCATTCTACTGGCGGCGCTCATTCTCCTGACCATCGCCATCGTTCATATCGACAATCGCGTCACGGCAGCCGTCGCAATGGCTATCTTCGCCACCGGCCTGGCCGCGTGTATCGTCCTGATCGCTTCCCACAACCGGCCATTCACGGGAGAGATTTCCGTGGGACCAGACTTGCTCCTGCAAGTGATGCCGGAGGAATGATGGCCTCGTTTGAACTGGCCTCGATTGCCACGTCGATTTAGCTTTTTACGACCCGTGGGGGTCCCGGTTGGTGGTTATCTCGCGCTCGGTTAAACCTGATCGAATCCCCTCTTCGATGCCCGATGTCTTCATCAGCTATGCCCGGTCGGACGACGAACCGCCGGCCACGGCTGAGTTCGGATGGGTCACGACCTTTGTCGGTGAGTTAAAGAAAGTGCTGCGGCGAAAATTGGGCGGTAAGGGCGCCGAGGTCTGGATGGATCATCAATTGGCCAGCAATGAGCCGCTGACCGAGACACTGCTGGAACGAGTCCGGTCGAGCCGCACCATCGTCCTTTTCCTTTCCAAGGGTTACCTCGCCTCCCGGTGGTGCCAATTCGAGTTGGAGCGATTCCTCGAGCAGAACGCGGCGAACAAGAATCGCGAAAGCGTCTTCGTCGTCGCGATCGACGAGGCCGATCGCACCAAGTTGCCTCAACGAATTCAGGAGCTGATTCCCCTGGAGCTATTCGCCCTGACGTTGCAGGGCATTCCCGAACTGCTGGGATACCCGTTCCCACCGCGAGACGGTGATTCAAATTATTGGAAGCGACTGAACGAACTGGCTCATTGGCTGGCGCAGCAATTGTCGCGGCAACCATCTTCGGCCCCGCTGCTTGAGCCGGTCTCTTCCCCATCAACTGCGGTGAAGATGCCCGTGGTTTGGATTGCGCAACCTTCTGACGATGCCTTCCAAGGAAATTGGGAAGGGCTCGCTTCGGCAATTCGCCAACGTGGGATCGCCGTCTTACCGACCGCCTGTTCGTCCTATCCAGTCACCTCCAGCGACGATTTTCGCGCCAGAGTGGAATCCGACCTGCAAAAGGCGGCAATCCTGGTCCAATATCTTTCCGCAAAGCCCGGACGTGTCTTTCAGAACGGGGCGGGCACTCCCGATTCGCTCCAAGCCAGTCTGGCGCGACTGCAATGCGAGTTACGCTCAGGTCTAACCTTCATCCAACGCCGAGCTCGGGGGATCAATGTTGAGGAGATTCCCGATCAGGCGCACCGCGCATTTCTACGCGGCGTCCTCGAATGCGGGCCTGAGGAGTTGCGGAGTGAGGTGCTGGCCGCACTGGACAAGCTCCGGCAACCGGTTACCCCGCACCCTGCGCCCGACGGAGGGATCGCCGATTCCTTGAGTATCTGCATTACTGCCGGTCCCAAGGACCAGCGGCTTTGCGACACTGTTGCGGAAATCATTCAACAATTGGGGCACACGCCGCTGCCCGCGCCACCGGCTCCGACAGTTGACCAAAAGCCCGAGGAATATCGTGCCGATTTCGAAGCGCTGCTTCACGAGGTCAACGGGGTGATCATTTGCCACGGCAGTCAGCCCGTTTTCTGGGTTCAGGGTCGCTACGCTCAAGTGTTGAGAGTCCTGGCTCCGCGACATCGACAGCGGTCAGGGGCCATATTGGAAGGTCCACCCCCGGAGAAGGTGTGGAGCCCAAGGAACAATGATGGAATGGCGCGCCTGGACTGCCGCACCGGGGTAACCCAGGAACCGATCCGGAAGTTCGTCGAACTTCTGCGACAGGAGGCGACTTATGCTTGAGTTACCCAGCATCGACCGGCCGTATCCAGGCCTTCGGCCATTTCAATGGTGGGAAGCGTCGCTCTTTTTTGGACGCGAATCTCACACGGATCGGTTGCTGGAGATTCTACGCTGGGAGCATTTCCTGACGGTGATTGGGCCATCGGGTTGTGGGAAATCCAGCCTGGTTCGAGCGGGGTTGATTCCCTCGCTGCCACTGGGTGCTTTGGGCACGGGCAGCGACTGGCGCGTGGTGGAATTGCGTCCCGGGGATCGGCCCTTGAAGAGCCTAGCCGCCGCGTTGCTCGACCCGGCCGCGCTCGGCCCGGAGTTGCGGGGCGATCAGTCCTCGGCAGAACACGATTATTCCGAAACCGCGATTGAGGCTGCTCTCCGCCGAGGGCCGCTGGCCTTAGTCGATCTGGTGCGTGACGCCCGGCGCGCGGCGGACGAACCCGACTTCAATCTCTTCCTGCTCGTGGATCAATTTGAGGAGATTTTCACCTATGCCGATGCGGGATCCAGGCAAGCCGACGAATCGGAGGCGTTCGTCGAATTGCTGCTCCGGGCTCGCGAAGCCAAGGAAACGCGAATCTTCGTCACGCTGACCATGCGCACGGATTTTATGGGAAATTGCGTCCGCTTCTTGCCATTACCCGACGTAATCAACCGCTCACAATATCTCACACCTCGACTGAGCCAAGACGAGCTGATTCGCGCTTTGACTGGCCCCGCACAGATTTTTGGTGGTTCATTATCCCCAGAGTTGGTGGCCGTCTTGGTCAATTCGGTCGCTGGAAATTCTGACCAACTCCCAATCCTGCAACACACGTTGGCCCGGATGTGGGACACGGCGGCTGAGTCCGTGCACAATCCGAATTTGGATTTGGAAAATCTCAAGCAGATCGGAGGAGTTGAGCAGGCTCTCGGTACCCATGCGCAGCAAGTCATGCGGAGCTTGTCGTCGACGGAGCAAACTGCAGCGCAATGGTTGTTCCGGGCTATTACCGATCAGCGCACGAGTGAAGCGGGTGGACAAATGGTGCGACGACCTCAGACGCTCAAGCGCATTTCCAATTGGTCAGGGCTGGATTGGCAAAACTTCCTGCCCGTGCTGAAAGCGTTCGGTGATCCGAAAGTCAGTTTCCTTTCTTACCAAGGCCAGCCCGATGAACCGAAAGCCGGAGCCGACACCGTCATTGATTTAGCGCACGAGGCGCTGATGCGCCGCTGGTCGGAGCTCAATCGGTGGATCAAAGCGGAGTCACAGGCGGCCCAACGGTTCCGAACATATCAGAGTCGAGCAACGGACGAAGCTCGAGACGAAGGTGCACTCCTGGTCGATTCTGAACTGAAGCGCGCCCAAGATTGGCTGCGTTTTGGGCTGAAGCCCGCGGGGCAATCCGACGCCGTACGAGGACCGGTGGAGCCGACGGCTGCCTGGGCCGAGCGTTACGCCGATTCGATAGGCGGCACCGATCCGAGTCCCTTCGACCGAGTCAAGGGCTACATCGAAAAGAGCCAGGTTGCGGCCAGCCATGTTCGGCGGAGAAATCGACTGATCAGAGTGGCGCTTGCAAGCCTGGCCATTGCCATCTGTGGGATTGGGATTGGAGCCGCGATTCTGGCTAATCGAACGTTTCAGGCGGCGAACGCGATCAATGCCGGCGCCCTGTGGCACCCGCTGATCCTGACCAGCGACAAATCCGACCTCAACCCGAGTGAGTCACAAGGCATTGTCGCCGTCGCGCGCGCCGGCTCGGCGGAACGCGATGAGTTCCTTCGGCAGGCGATTAGCAATCCAGAACTCGCGAATCGCTTAAGCCTTCAGGTGGAGCTGTTGCTCAATGCGGGACTGGGATTGGATGCGCGCCGGCGGGATTGGCTGGTCAGCGAGATAGCCCGGGCCAGGTCGCGGGGAACTACCAACGATCCCCAGGTGCCACTGCTTCAAGCGCTACTCGTTTTGGAGGGCCAACCATCCACGGAAGACCTGCTCGCCGCGATCGAAAAAACGACGGAATTCTATCAACTGAGTGCTGTCATGGCGGAACTCCCGAGGGTCGCGACCAATCTCACCGACGCGCAACTGTTGGCGGTCATTACTCCGATGTTTCGCGCAATCGAGAAATCGACGGACCCCTACCCCATCGGTGTTCTGGGCCAAGGGCTGTCGGCGATGGAGGCCAAGCTCAACGGTGCCCAAGCACAGTGGATTGCGGCTCGGTATGTTCAAGCGATCGAGGAATCGGCAGAGCCCAACGAACTTTGGGCTCTAAGTCTGGGACTCCCTTTCATCGCGGCGGAGCTCAGTGACGCGCAGGCGCTGACCGTGGTCGCTCGCCAAATTCAAGCGATGGAGCAAACCACGGATCCCAACCAAGTAGGGTTCATTGGCCAGGGGCTATCCGCGATCGCGCCTAAGCTCAGCAGTGCCGCAGCTGAGGCCGTCGCACTGGCGCTCGTTCAGGCGATGGAGAAATCGGCGGATGCCTACCAACTGTCGTCCTTTGCTCAAGGGGTGGCGGCGGTCGCCCCCAAACTCAGCGATGCAGCGGGATCAACGGTTGCCGCGGCTTTGATCCTGGCGATCCAGAAATCTTCGGAGCCCTACAAACTCGGATACCTTAGCCAGAGTGTCGCCGCGGTGGCCGCCAAACTCAGTGACGTCCAGGCGGAGACGGTCGCCGCTGCGTTATCCCAAGCGATGGAGAAATCCACCTATGCTTTCCAGCTATATCAATTGCTGGCATTGAGCCAGGGACTCTCTCGCGTCGCGGTCAAGCTCGGCGACGCCCGGGCTCTCGCGGTCACCGCGACGTTAATTCGGGCCATTGAGAAAGTGATGGATCAAAAATTGCCCAAACCCGCGAGCAACGGGACCGCGAATGACGCAGCTAGGCCAGTTGATGCCTTGGCACTGGCGGCTCGCTATCTCCAGGCCATGGAGAAATCGACCGATCCCTACCAAACGAGCGCCTTGGGGCATGGACTATCGGTGCTCGCTGGCAGTCTCAGCGATTCGCAGACGCGGGAGGTGGTTGCTCACTATATTCAGGCGATCGACAAATCAACGGAACCCGGCCCCACCAGAGCCCTCGGCGATGGCCTCTCCGCGGTGGCGGCCAGACTCAACGAGGCGCAGGGACAAGCCGTCGCCCTGACGCTGGTTCAGGCGATGGAGACCTGGACAGATCCCAATAAATACTCTGCCGTGAGCCAAGGGCTTTTTTCGGTTGCGCCCAAGTTGACCAACTCCAGCGCGCAGGTCGTCGTTGCTGCGTTAGTGCAAGCGATCGAGAAATCGACGGACCCCTATAAACCAGCGGTCTTCGGCCAAGTGCTGGCGATGCTGACGCCTAAACTAAGCGACGCGCAGACACAAACGGTCGCCGCGGCGTTGATTCAGGCGATCCAAAAAACGACGGATCGTTACAAACTGTGGGCCTTGGGCGCAGGGCTCGCGAGCACCATGGCCACGCTTAGTGACGCCCGGTCTCAGGCGGCCGTCCACGAATTGATGCGAGCCATACGCCGAAGCACCGAGGCGAACCGGACTCGAGCTTTGCTGGATGCGCTCATGGTTGTCTTGCCGAAGGTCTCGCTTACCGCGACCCAGGCGCGCGAACTGGTCGAACTGTGCAAAAACCCATTCGTGGATCGCCCAGCGGTGGCGGCGGCGATTCGGAGGTCGAACCCCGAGGCTCCCCCAGCCGATGAAGGCATCTGGGAATTTCTGCGTTGGGCCGTGCCCTACTACAAGATTGATGCGAGTGCGCCGCTTCCACCTCCGACAAAAGACGAGCCGAGCGAGAAAGAAGCGAAGCTCTAGTCGATCGCCCCACGGCAATGCGGAAGGCAGCCTGATCGAGTGCCGCTGCCGAGCCTCGGTTTGATTTCTGAAATTGGTTTGAAATGGCTTAAACACTTGTCCGAAACGAGGCCAGGCAGCACGCTCGCTGGGCGGTTGAGAAGGTGAGCACTCGTAGTTCGGAAGATTCTGTCCGCGCTCGCGGTCTGTGTGTCGTCTCAATCGGTCACTCTTCCTCAATAAACGCTATGCCTCGCGCATTCCGATCCAATCCCAAGAATTCTCCGCTCGCCGCTCGAATTGTTCGACCAGTTCGGTGGTTCGTATGCGCAACCATTGTCTGTGTGGTTCCCCTCTGCCCGGTCCGAGCCGACGACCTCGTCATCACTTCCGCAACTCAGACTCCGGGCGGGCTTGATCGCGTCGAGTTCCAAAACACCGGCCCGATCCAGACGGGATATGAACTCGAATATTCGGCGACGCTGAACGACCCCGCCAGTTGGTTGCCCGCCACCAACGCCACGCTCAGTGTGCTGGGGCCGACGAGCCTCCGGTTCGACACTCTGCCGCTACTGACCGGCACCCGATTCTATCGCGTGACGGTTTACGGCCCGGACCGCGATGGCGACGGTCTGAGCGACGCCGACGAACTCGCGGGTTGGGACGTCAAGGTTTTCACGGGAGCCCAATTGGAATCGACCACCCGCCTCACCAGCGACATCCGAGTGGCCGACACCGACGGCGATGGCTTGAGCGACGGCGAGGAACGGCAGAAACGCACCAACCCGCGATCAGCCGATACCGATTCTGATGGATTGACCGATTTCGATGAGGCGTTCGTGTTCCTGAGCGATCCAATCAACGCGGATACCGACGGCGACGCCATCGATCCCAACACGCAAATCGCCAATTCAACCCTGTTCGACGGCAACGAAGTGGACACGTACGGGACCTCACCACGCCTGAACGATTCGGACGGCGACAACCGCAGCGATCGGGTCGAGATTATCCAAGATTCAACGTCCCCGTTGGTGTCGAACCTGCCGCGGCCGGCCGTGTTGGTTCGAAACAGTTCGGTGAATGTATTTCTCAACATCGAATACGAGGATGGCCTGGGCGGGGAAAGCCAACTCGGCTCGTCATTTGGACAGGAAGACGCCTCGTCTTTGAGTCGCAGCGATACCACCAGTACAACCACGACCATCGAAGCGAGCGCGTCGTTCACGGCGGGCGTAGAAGCAACCGCTGGATTACCTCCGTCCGCGAGCGTTTCTGCGTCGACCACGCTCAGCGCCGGTTTCAGCCTCGCCAGGGAGACGAGCGCCACGGTGGATCGCTCGAGTTCGAAAACATTTTCGCAGCAGTTCCAAAAACTCGAGACGCTCTCCTCGACCCGACTCATGCGCACCCCTGACGGAACCTTGAGCGTCGGCGTTTCCTTGGCCAACGAAGGGGATGTGGCATTTACCATTTCACAGGTGGTGCTCTCGGTCTTTCGGCAAGACCCCTCAAATCGAACGAATCTGTTGCCTTTTGCCAGCTTGGATTTGCCCGGCCCAACCGACCTGAGCGGCGGCCAGACCAAGGGCGAATTTACGCTGTCCACCAAGATTACCGCTGACCTGGCGCGACAATTCCTAAGCGATCCGGGCGCGTTATTCTTTCGCGTCGCTTCGTTCGACATTCGAAATGATGTCGGACAAAGCGCGGCTTTCCTCACGCAGACCAACCGTGATCGGACCGCCGGAGTCACGATCGACTTTGGAAACGGCACGGTGGAACGGGCGCGGGTAGCGACCAACATCCGCTTGAAGTCCAATGGACTGTTGGCGGGTGTGACCATGAAGGAGGTCATGGGACCGAGATACCTCAATGTGCCCTACCAGGTCGCCGAACAGACCAACACCCTTGACCACAAGAAGGTTCTAGTCCAGGTCCGTAACGTGATCACCGGCGCGCGCGATGACCGTCGATTCTGGGCCGTCGTGGGCAGTAGCAGCCACGGAACTCAATTCGATCAAAGCTTTGAGAACATCACCCTCCAGAAAGGAGATGAAATTTATCTCGTTTGGGTCGAAGACAAAGATAAAGACGGCCTCTGGGCGCGAGAAGAATATGCGTTGGGAACTTCGGATGTTGCCCCCGACACCGACGAAGATGGACTCGATGACTTTTTCGAGGTACGGACAGGCTGGGAAGTAACCAGCGAAGGTGAAATTGGAACCTACACGAAGCAGGTTTTTTCCGATCCACGATTGACGGATTCGGACGGCGACGGTCTTGACGATCGTCAGGAATTTCAGGCCGGTACCGATCCGCGAAATCCCGACACCGATGACGACGGCGTTGTTGACGGAGTGGATCCGGAGCCGAAGGTCCGCGCCAACACTCCGCCGCGCTTTCAAAACATTGCGGCTAAGTTGACAGGCGCTGCGCTCGCCCTTTCTGGAACGGTCTTCGACCAAGAGGACAACATCCTCATCCTCACCATCGACTGGGGTGACGGCGCGCCGCCGCTGACGCTGACGCCGAACGCCAAGTCGGTCCCCTTGTCCGAAAATCACACCTACGGATCTTCGGCGACCTTTCCCCTCAAACTGACGGCCAAGGATGCCCGCAATCTTTCTTCGGAATTCACGACGAACATCATCGTGCAGCTCTTCCCTCGGGCTGGCTTGCTCGGGGAATACCTCTTCAGCACCAATGCTCTGGACTCCAGCGGAAATGGGAAAAATGGATTTGTCTCCTCGGGTGGCACGGTGCAGTTAACTCGTGACCGTTTCGATCGGCGCGATCGCGCGTATCGTTTCAACTCGGAGGGCGTCATCGATGGCAATGTTCCCTATATCCAATTGCCGCATCTCAACTACTCGCAAAGTTGGACCTACGCCGCTTGGGTCTGGCTCGACAACGCGGGTCAAGCCAGTAGCAATCCCACCATCATCGGACAACAGAACTGGGCGCGCTTCTTCGTCAGCGATCAGCAGAAGCTGGCCATTCAGGTCCCGGGTACTGGGGAGTTTACCCTCGTGGATACTCAGAACTTAACCAAGGACACCTGGACCTTCGTGGCCGTCACGGTGTCGGCTGCGGGAGGAACCACGACCGTTAAGCTTTATCACGGGGAGAATGCGCCAGTCACCCTGACCAAACCGGGGTTCACCTATTCGAATCCCAACACGCTGCCCACGATCATTGGCAGCGATCGATTCGACAGCACTCAGGCCCAATCTTGGGGCGGTATGATCGACAGCGTTCGGATCTATGACCGGGCATTGAGCGACAATGAAATCTTCGTTTTGCGAAACGAAGCCGAGTGAAACAGGAGTGGATGACCAGGTAGGGCCGCCGCACTGCGGCAGCCCCGCGCCGCAGGCGTGGCCTTTCGCATTGGCGCCAAGGAGGAATTCGACGCGTCTCGGCGAAATACCGGCCCGGAGCTCCGCTCGGGCCGGGGACGGCGCAGCGCGCCATCCCTACCGTTTGAACTCGAATACCGCAGAAGAGGAGTTCGGGTTGATGCTCGCCTACGTGACGCTTGCAGGCGAATTTCCAGGGTTTGGAAAAAGGAACTGCGTACGGTGGGATCCGCCGAATATCTACGAATCCGATGATGGCTCTAAAGGAGAGTTCCGCCGCCTGGGCTGAAGGCTGACCGGGCTCAAGGCTCAACGCGATTTCAGGGTAACAATCAGCGACTCGTAGCCGACCACCCGTCGATAGCGGGCTTCGTTTTCGGTGTGCTCTTGGGCATCTAGGATTCTGATGCTGCCGACCCGCTCGATGCACTCTTGGAGCAGCGTCCGCAGGATCAGCCGTGCATGAGCGGCCCCCAGGCAAAGGTGAGTCCCAAAGCCGAAGGCGAGGTGAGGATTCGGCCGTCGATCGAGGCGGACCTCGTCCGGCGCATCGAACACACCTTCATCCCGATTCGCCGAGGCCCAGCAGAGGGATACTCGACCATCAGGTGGAACCTTAATGCCGTGCACGTCGGTCTCCACCGGGCACACGCGGCCGATATGCGTCAGCGGGGTAAGAACTCGAAAGAACTCCTCGCAGGCATGAACGATTCGCCCTGGATCCTGGCGTAGGAATTCGAGGGACTCCGGGTGCTGCGCGAGATGGCCCAGCACGAAAGAAATACTGTGGATGACCGTATCGCGTCCGCCGGCGAAGGTCAGATTGGCGAAGCCCATCATTTCCTCGCGCGTGAGTGGCCGCCCGCGGAAGGTTGCTCGGGTTAACGCGCTAAAGAAGTCGTCTCCCGGATTTGCCGCGGCGCGGTCGAACTGAGTATGGAGGTACGCCTCCAGTGCGGCGCCTTTCGAGTCGCCATCGCGGAATACGTGGGTTCCCCAACTGATCCATGTCGTTGCCTCAGTCTCGGGCACGTTAAGCAGATACGCGAGCGCCCGGGATTGGATCGGCAGCGCGAATTCGCGAACCACTTCGATGGACTCGCGCCCCAGTGCTACCGTCAACAAACCGCCGATCAGCGCCTCGACTTGGGCGATCACGCCTGGGTCTTTTGCCCTTAGGAAAAACGGTTCGACGATCTTCCGGTATTCGGTGTGGTCAGGCGGGTCGGTCTCAACCGGAAGTTGTCGCATCGTTCGGACGTCTTCTTCCGAAGGAATCGGCACGCGGAACGGAGCATCGGAGCTAAACGTCTTCCAGTCTTTGGCGGCGCGGCGCACGTCTTCATGACGCAAGATCATGGGCACAGCCTCGCCCTGGAATTCGCAGGCGAGCACGCCGGCTTCGCTTCGTGGTTCGCGAAAGGGATCGGGATCGGTGTTCATGGGACGGTTGTTTCGCCCACTGGAACGGGTGGCGCAGACATTAGTCAAGCCATGGGCTGCTACCACACGTACGTCCCCACGGCGCCTCCGGGCAGCGTGGTGGATAGGGTCCCGAGGGAACACTGGATGGAAAATGTCTCGGGCTTGCGTTCCCGGTTCAGAACTACGAGAACTAAACGTCCCTCAGGGGTCCGAAATGCCACATTCGGCAAGCCAGAATAGGCAGTCGAGCCAATCCGCTCCGATCCGGGGCGCACAAACTTCGAGGCGTGGGCGATAACATAATAAGCCGGGTTACGGACCACCTTATCCCCGTCCACCGTAATGGCCCCTAAGCACCGATCGCAGCCCCCACGCTCGGTATGCGGTCGGTTGTTGGGATCGGCGGCCAGGTTCCATTCCAGCACCGTTCGGCACCAGTTGCGGGTTGCTCCCACGATCAATTCGGTAACGTGCCAGGCGAGATCGCCGCCAAGATTTCCTGGTGCGCCAATCCATTGCTCAGTGAAGTACAGGCTGCGATCGGGGTGAGCTTTATGGACCCGGCCGAGCGCGTCGATCGACCCGGCGTAGAGGTGGAAGGCGCTGCCCTCGACAAAGGCTTTGGCCTCGGGATCGCCAAGAATCGCCAGGGGATAGTCGGGGTGGTCGGCGTTGTGGTCGTAACAAATGATTTTCGTGGCGAGACCGGTTTCCTTGAACGCCGGTCCGAGGTAGCGCTTGATGAAAACCGCTTGATCCGCGGCGGACATGAACATGCTCGGATTGTTATCCGGATTCAGTGGCTCATTCTGCACCGTGATAGCATCGATCGGAATGCCTTCAGCTCGCATGCCCTGGACATACTTCACGAAGTATCGAGCATAGGCGTCGAACCATTCCCTTTTAAGGCTTCCGCCGCGGGAGTCCCGATTGCTTTTCATCCACGATGGCGCCGACCAGGGTGAACCCATGATTTTGAGCGTCGGATTGATCGCCAGGATCTCCTTTAACACGGGGATGACATCTTCCCTGTCCGGGCCGAGATCGAATCGAGTTAGGTCTGGGTCCGTTCTTCCAGCCGGCAGATCGTCGTAGGTGAAGACGCGGGCGTTCAGGTCCGATGCTCCGATGCTGAGGCGCAGGTAGCTGACACCGATGTTCGTACTGTTCGTGGAGAACAGTTCGGTGAGTAGGGCAGCTCGAGCGGGCTCGCTCATCGCCCTTAAGAGCATGGCACTTCCACCGGTCAGGGTGAACCCGAAGCCTTCGATGCTCTGGAAGCGTTGGCGGTCATCCACCGCAACGGTGATAGGAACGGCCCGGGTCGTTGCATTGAACTCCAGTGCGGCGCCTTGTTTTTGGAAGCGCGCGGTTCCTTCGGGGTGGGTTAGCCAAAGCTCGACCGGCGTGGCGCCAACCAGGCACACACCCATCAGACCACGCAGAATGAGTATTTTTGCGACCCAAGAGAAATGACGTTGGAACATGTTCAAATTCAGTGCGAGTGACGGCCTGTTTCAAAGTCTAACGCTCAGGGCACGATAAAGCGCGACTTGTCGTGCCGTCCAGGGGTGGCCTAGGGTAGGTGCATAACAAGCGAACCCACGGCCTCGGCCCCGAAAAATCACGGGCAGTGACCTGTTCTCAGACCGTCAACCCAAATGAAAACATGTTCCGCCTCGGCATGTCCCAGCCATAATCAGGACCAAAGCCTGGTCGAACTTCCCGACTCGTTGACCGCGTGTCCCGTGTGCGGGGCTCCGTTGATCCCGATTTCTCCACAGGCGCGGCCTCCCCTGGGCCGACGGGTTACCGTCGTGGTCGGAGTATTTTTACTCTGTTTGGCGGCACGGTGGATTCCGGTGCCGACAATTCCTCCGGTGGGGAGATTCGGTGAGGGACCGGTGGCGTCGAACTGCATCCTCGCGCTAGGAGTGACGCCGTTGATTTCGGGCTACGTTCTGGTGGAGTTCGCCGCGCTGCTCGTGCCGGGATGGCGATCGTTGCGCACGGGCAGCCAGACGGGCCGAGGGAAATTGATCCGCGCCTCCTTGATCGTGGGAATGCTCCTCGCGCTCTTCCAGGCTTTCATGCTCAATTCCGCATGGGAAACCCTCGACGGAGTCCCCCACGCCGGTTGCCTATTGCGGGTCATCACGCTGATGGGAGCGACGTTTTTGCTGATCGCGGCGTCGTGGATTGTGGATCGTGAAGGTCTGGGAGTCGGCCTTCCCGTCGTTTTCTTAGCGATGGCCGTCCCCAGTTTGGCTGTGCCGTTCGGGAACTTGGTCGAGGCCGCTGGATCGGAGGCGGTGCCGTGGTCTATTTTGGGAACCTGGATCTTTGTGTCGGTAGCTTCCGTCGGCGCACTGCTTTGGTTGTTTAGCTCTTCTTGCCTGCCGACCAACGACGAGCTTCCCCATCCGGCGCTCTTGAGCCGTCCGGCTTGTGGCCTAATGCCGATCACTTTTGTGACCTCCCTGCTCCTGCTAATCGCCATCGCCGCTCGGCGACTTAGGAACCCTGGCCTCGCACCCAGCACTCCCGAGACAGTCGATCCGATGACCGCTGTGGTTCTCGGTCTGGGAGCGGCGGCGCTTTTCGCGTTCCTCTTCAATCGTCCACGAAAGGTCGCAGCTGCATGGCGTGCGTTGTCGCCAAATCCTCCGGAGGGCGTTCCCGGCTTAAAATCAGTCCTCTTGGAGTGCGTGCTGTTCATCGCGATCATTTCTTTGTTGGGCGCGTGGGCGGCACGGCAAATGGCGGAATGGTTCCGGCCGGACCTCGTGGTAATTCTGTTGGCGACCGGGATTATCTACGACGTCATTGAGGAATGGCGGTTTCGGAATCGCCATCCGGACGTCGTCAATGTCTGGGAGATCCATCAAACGTATGCGGTCGCTCCCACCACGCGGATGCTTGCTGCCGAAGGAATCAGTGGTTTCGCCAAGGGGACCCGCCTGCGGGCACTGCTTCAGTTTTTCGGGCCATACGCGCCGATTCAAATCCTCGTTCCCGCCGCGCAGGCGCAGCAAGCGCACTCGCTTTTGAAGGCCCACTGGCCAGGATTGGAGACTTAGCCGCGTTCGGTCGACTCGTTCCTTCGTCGAGCGGTGTCTCGACAGGAGCGCCGTAAGGCGTAGAGTAAATACGAATCTCTCTTACCGCGGTTAGACCGCACCCGAATTGCTATGAAAACGTACTCAGCTTTCCTCGCCGGACTTGCGGCGACGCTCGGCACCGCTGCCACGGCTTTGGCGGCCCCAGTTACCTTCCAGGTCAACATGTCCGCCCAAATTTCGCTGGGAAACTTCAGCCCAACCGCGGATTCCCTGTTCGTTGCGGGAGACCCAGTCAACGGGTGGAGCACCACGGAGTCACCTCTCGCGGCCAGCACCGGCGACCCAAACATATGGACCGGCACCTTCGACGTGGTCGGTACCGCGGGTACCACCGCCCAGTACAAATTCCTCATCACTACGTCCAGCGGCACGACCTGGGAGGGTGTGGTTGGCCCCGGGGGACCCGATGGCAATCGCACTTTCACGTTGTCAGATACCGAGCAGACGCTTCCCGTGGTCTATTTCAATAACGTGACCAGCGGAAGCACGGTCAGCTCCGACGTGACGTTTCAAGTCGACATGTCGGTGCAGGCTACTCTGGGGAACTTCGATCCTGAGTCGGGCACCGTCAGCGTCGCGGGAGAGTTCAATAGCTGGAACACTTCGGACTTCCCACTCACGCGAGACGGCAATTCACCCAACCTCTGGGTCGGAACGCGCCAATTGACTGGCCCAAACAACGGCTCGGTCCTCTACAAGTTTGTGATGAATGGCTCGAGTTGGGAAGGAAACGTCGGGCCCAACGGTACCCAGAATCGGTCGCTGACTTTGCAGAGCACCGCGCAGACTTTGCCGGTCGTCTTTTTCAACAATCAAGCAGTGGTACCGGCGAACATCCCGATCACGTTTCAATTGAACCTCGGAGTCCAGATTGCCCAAGGCAATTTCGACCCCGACACAGGCACGGTGTCCGTCGCCGGCGATCCGCTGAACAACTGGAACACTGAGGCATCGGTCCTAACACGAAACACGACGGACCCCAACCTTTGGACCGGTACCTTCGAGGTCAACAGTTCGGCCGGAGCGGTCATGAGCTTCAAATATGTCCTAAACGGTTCGACTTGGGAGGGCAATGTGGGGCCTGATGGCGCCCAGAATCGCTCCTACACGTTCACGAGCACCGATCCACAAACGCTGCCTCAAGTTTACTTTAACAACGTCGATAATCTTGGACCGATTACGC
>DLVS01000141.1 GCA_003445095.1 Verrucomicrobiales bacterium | reverse complement strand
TCCAATTCCCCGCCAGCAACTGTGACCAAGACTGTCTCCATTCGCTCCGCGCGCTCGGCCACTCCAGCGCCTTCGTGTGGCACAAGGAAACCTCCCTCGGACCGGCCGATGCCGTGATCATTCCGGGAGGGTTCAGTTATGGAGATTATTTGCGATGCGGCGCCATTGCTCGGTTCAGTCCAGTGATGCAAGCCGTCCAGGAGTTCGCGGCCAGAGGCGGACTGGTGTTGGGCATCTGCAACGGATTTCAGATCCTGTGCGAGGCCGGACTCTTGCCTGGGGCGTTGGTTCGCAATCGCGATCTCCAGTTTCACTGCGAATCGGTGTTCCTCAAGACGGCCAATTTCAACACGCCGTTCACCAGAGAGATTCCGCGCGAACTGTTCATGAAGATTCCCATCGCGCACGGCGAAGGTTGCTATTTCGCGGACGACACCACGCTCTCGAAACTCCAAGCCAATCGGCAAATCCTCTGGCAGTACTGCGACGCCGCCGGCGCTTTGACCGACCTCGCCAATCCGAATGGATCGCTGCTGAACATCGCGGGCGTGGCCAACGAGCGGTTCAATGTGGCCGGTCTCATGCCGCATCCCGATCGCGCGAGTGAGTCAATTCTCGGCAGCGACGATGGTCAGTGGGTTTTCGCGAGTATGGTCGCGGCTCTTAAGGAGCGGCAGAAGGATGCAGTTGGCCCAACTCCGACGCCAGAGCCACTCGCGAAGGCGGTTTAACGGATTCGAACCGCGGCACGGGCTTATGCCATTCGGCTCGTTTCTCAGGTCAACGAGAGACGCCCACACGCAACAGAACTCGCTGACTCAAGTTCATCTGCACCAACCGCACCCGCCGCTCGACGTAATTCACCTCGTCCTTGCCGAGCCGTTCCAAGTCCCAGACGTCGAGAAAGACGCGCCCGCGTTTCAGTTGGAGAACCTTATCGAACACTTCTTCTACCAGCTCGAGACTCGGCTCGGAAAACTCTCCGTGGCGTTCCAGCTCGTCGAGCGCCCCATTGCCAGATCGCGTGGGGATTAGCGAGACCACTTCAGCTCCCGAATCGAGAGCGAATTCGGCTGAACGCACCGCCCAGTCCTGGGCTTGGGCTGAGTCGAGGTAGGGCGGTTTGATCAGGACGAACGCTCGCACTGCGATGTCGGAATCACGCAAGAATCCCGCGGCCCGAGCAAAGTCTTGTGTGCTCATCCGTTTGTTGAGCTTGGCTAGGACCTCGGGATGAGCGGTTTCCAATCCGAGCGCCACCTCGAGTTTTGTTCCGTTGAGTTGATCACGAAAAGCGAGGACCCGTGGCCCGACCAGCGTCGGATGGCACTCGACGACGACCCGTTCGAAGGAACGACACTGTTCGGCAATGGCCGCGTGATCGCTGGGCGGAATCGCTCCCGAATCAAAGAAGGATCCGGCATTGTACAGTTTAATCCAGTGGGCCGGCGACGCGGCGTGTAGCGCTACCTGAATTTGGCGTGGAATCGCGCCCAGTGGAACCGAGTGCAACGTCGTGTGCTGCCACAGATCGCACATGAGACATCGCCACGGACATTCCCGGTTCGTGAGGAACACCGTGAGCACCGACCGCAACTGTTCAGCGGAATCAGGCTCGGTTTCGATCAACCATCGGGATGGCTGATCCACGGACAGGACTCGACGCTGCGCGCTCAAATCAGGCCGCAGCGAGAGAATCCACTGGTCGAGGCCAGGCGAGGGCGAGGGCGCCGAAGCCGCCGACACTTTCTGGAATTCACGAGCCATTCTTACTCACAGCTGACTTGCCGCCGAATTGGAACCGCGGTTCGGTTCCGGCGCGGAGGCGCTGCACGTTGCCGCGATGACGCCAAATCGCCATGACCCCCAACACGATTGCCACCACCCACAAGGAACGATCTCGGGTTGTAAGAATGGTCCCGATCGGCAACGCCAACGCGGCGACGATGCTCGCGATCGACATGTATCGCGTCATCAACAACACGAGGAGCCAGGTGCTCAGCGCAATCACCAGCGCCCAAGGCAACAAGGCACCCATCACTCCCGCCGAGGTGGCCACGCCTTTGCCGCCCCGGAATTTCAGCCAGCAGGTGTAGTTGTGGCCAAGAATGGCTCCGATTCCGGCGACGAGTGCGAGATAACTTGCCGTTTCCGGCGGCGCCCGCTCCGCGAACAGCAGCGGAACGAGCATAACGGCAGCGACCCCTTTCAAGGCATCCACCAAGAGCACTAGAATGCCCGGTCCCTTGCCGAGGACTCGAAATGCATTGGTGGCTCCGATGTTTCCAGAGCCGTGGGCGCGCAGGTCGACGCCTTTGGCTCTGGCGACCAAATAGCCCGTCGGCAAAGAACCGACCAAATACGCCACTACCGCAGTGAAGAAAAATCCGAGGAACATCTCAGGGGTGCACTTGTAGAAAGGGCGACTCGCCGAAGCTAGTCTGTATCTCTAATGATTCTCTGGAACTTAGCTACGCGCTGCTCTCGCCTTCAGTAGCCGAATTCACCAGGCGCGATTGTCTCGGGCCGAAAAGTGCCGTGCCGACTCGGACCAAAGTCGCACCCTCTTCAATCGCGACTTCGAGATCTCCGCTCATCCCCATGCTTAAGACCGTCAACGGTGCACCCAAGACATCCACGCATTGGTCTCGCAATTCGCGCAATCGTCGAAAAACAGAGCGCACTTTTTCAGGGTTTGTCGAATACGGGGCGACGGTCATCAACCCGTGGAGTTCGAGGCGGCTCAGAGCGTTCAATTGCGGAAGTTCAGATAGAAGCTGAGCCGGATTCCAACCGAACTTCGAGGATTCTCCTGCCACGTTGACCTCGGCTAGAACAGGCATCGTCTTTGCCTGTTTCTCGGCCTGTTTCTGCAACTCAACCGCCAGCGTGAGGCTATCGAGGCTCTCGATCATCGAAAACCAGTGTATTGCTTCGCGTGCCTTGTTCGACTGCAAGTGGCCGATGAAATGCCACCGCGCCTGCGACGGGCATGCCGGGACCTTCGCCTTCGCCTCCTGGATTCGATTCTCGCCGAACAGTGTGACGCCCAAAGAGACCGCCTCGGCCACGGTCGCGGCGGGGTGGTTCTTCGTAACGGCGAGGAGGGTCACTTCGGCTGGATTACGTCCCGCCCGTAGGCAGGCCGCCGAGATTCGTTCCCGGACGACTGCCAAATTGGAGCTGAGCGACACGGGCCGAGTATGCGGAGCGGCTTCAGTCCGACAAGCGGACGGTGCCAGGAATTCTCGGGCAAGTCTGACCGGCCGGAATTTCACTTGCGACCCGGAGGCGATGCTCGGACGTTGCCCACAATTCCTCTTCGCCTATGAAACTTTCTCGTCGCGCCGCCCTTGCTTCTTCGGCCGCAGCCTCCGTGGCGTCTCTGCTTCACCGGCTCGAAGCCGCCGATGCCGCTTCGGGCATGAAGGGCCATATCAACCACTCCGTCTGCAAGTGGTGCTACCCCAAGATCGAGCTGGCCACGTTGGCCGAGTGGGGCAGCAAGAATGGGCTAAAATCGATCGAGCTCCTCGAGGTCCAAGATATCCCCACCGTCCAGAAGTACGGTCTCACCTGCGCGATGGTCTCGGGAATTCCCGGCAGCATTACCAAGGGTCTCAATCGACTCGAGAACCACGACAAAATTGTCGAATGGGCGACGGCCACCGCGCCCAAAGTTGCCGCGCTCGGCTGCCCGAACATCATTTGCTTTTCGGGGAATCGCGAAGGTCAAGACGATGAACTGGGAATCAAAAACTGTGCGATCGGCCTGAAGCGTTTGATGCCCATCGCCGAAACGAACAACGTTACGATCGCGATGGAGCTGTTGAACTCGAAAGTGGATCATGCCGATTACCAATGTGACCGCACGCCCTGGGGTGTCGAACTCTGCAAGGCCGTCGGCTCGGAACGATTTAAGCTTCTGTACGACATCTACCACATGCAAATCATGGAGGGCGACGTGATCGCGACGCTTAAGAAGGCCACGCCGTACATCGCTCATTACCACACGGGCGGCGTACCGGGTCGGCATGAAATTGATGAAACCCAAGAGCTGTTCTACCCGGCGATTATGCAGGCCATCGTGGGCACCGGTTTCAAAGGCTACGTGGCTCAGGAGTTTATTCCCAGTCCCAAGCGGGACGCGCTCACCTCGCTCAAGCAGGGAGTCACCATTTGCGATGTGTGAGATCGGGAATTCCGACGCTCGAACTGAAACCGGACTTGGTCCGCCCGCGCCTTCCTGCCAGCCTGCCGACCGATGTCGGCGAGTGATTGGGATGTGATTGTCATCGGCGGTGGGCCGGGCGGAAGTTGCGCGGCCACCCGACTGGCCCAAGCCGGCCGCCGAGTCGTCGTCCTCGAGCAGGAGCACTTTCCTCGGTTCCACGTGGGCGAATCGCTGTTGCCCTACAATCACGGAATCTTCGAGGAGCTGGGCGTGCTGCCAGTCTTGCAAGCGGCCGGTTTCCCTCGCAAATGCGGGGCACAATTTCACCTCGGCAACGGCAGCAAAGGTACCGGATTCATTTTCCGCCAAGGCTGCTTCACTCGCTTCCCGGAGGCGTTTCAAGTCGAACGCGCCAAGTTTGATCATCTCTTATTGAAACACGCGGCGTCCCTCGGAGCCGAGGTACGCGAAGGGGTTCGGGTCGAACGGGTCGTCGCCAGCGAGTCTGAAGTGAGCGTCAGGGCTCGTGCGGACGACGGAGCCACGATGGAGTTGCGCGCCCGATTCGTGCTCGATGCTTCAGGACGCGGCAATTTCACGGGAAATCAAGAAGGCATCCGCGTGCCGAACCCGAAACTCAAGAAGCTCGCGATCTTCGGTCATTTCGAATCGGTCGCGCTCGATCCGGGTGAGCCGGCGGGGGACACGGTAATTGTTCGGCTCGACAATAAGTGGTTTTGGCTCATCCCCCTTTGTCTAGGAGATTCCCATCGGCCGGCCAAAGTCAGCGTCGGCCTGGTGATGGATCGTGATGAGCTGGCGGCGTTCAAGCGGCCGGCGGAAGAGGTTTTCCAACATTTTGTGTCGGCCAGTCCGCCGGTGGCGGCGCGGTTGGCCCAAGCCCGATGCGTGACCCCGATGCACGTTACCAGCGATTTCAGCTACCGAAATCGCAGCTTTCATAGCCGTCGCGTCGTGCGGGTGGGCGATGCCGCCGGGTTTATCGACCCGATTTTTTCGAGCGGTGTGTTTATCGCCATGTTCTCGGGCAAGCTCGGCGCCGAGTCGATCGACGCGGCCCTCAAGGAGGGCCACGCTGGCCAGTCCCACTTTATTGCCTACGAGCGGCGCATTCGGGCCGCGATGGAGATTTATTGGGAGATGGTGGAGAATTTCTACACGACCCAGTTCATGGAATTGTTCCTCGAGCCTCGGGCGAAGTGGGGACTCTACGCCGCAGTGAATGCCGTCTTAGCCGGAGAGCTGGAAGGCGGATGGCGTCTTCGTTGGCGCATGCGCTTGTTCTTCTTGCTCGTGAAATTGCAGGCGAAGTTTGCCTTGGTGCCGCGCATTTCCTTCGCGCCGGTGACGCCATGAAGCACCGGGCTGATGGCCGCGCCGCCGCGGTGGCTCTCGCGCTCGGCTTGATGCCGGCCGGCTGCGCGACGCGAACGCACTTGGCGCCGGTGGACTTGGCCGCACCGGGATGGAGTGTCACCGAGACCGCGGCCGCTTGGCGTCCGCGCACCGGAGCGCCCGAATTCGTCGGCGAGCTTACCGTAGCGAAACACTCGGCTGGGTCGTGCTGGGTTCAATTCAGCAAACAAGGTTTACCGGTGGTCACGGCACAGTTAGCCACTAATGGCTGGCAAATTTCGTCCGCACTGAGGGCCGGCGTTTTTTTAGGTCGCCTCCCGCCGCCGCGCGCGCTGTGGTTTCAAATCGACGGTGCTCCCCCGCTGCGCCCTCCTCAACCGCCATGGCATCTCGCGACCAATTCGGGGAACTGGCGCCTGACCAATGATCGCACCGGCGAATCCTTGGAAGGCGCGTTCAACTAGAATGAAACGCCGCCCGTGGCTCTGGAGTCTGCTGGCGTTGCCCTTGGCAATCGGACTGGCTCGGCTGCGTTTCGATACCGACGTCCTGAACCTGCTTCCCCCTGAGCTACCCGTCGTCCGAGCCCTGCAACTTCAGCAAAAGTACCTTTCACCCGCGCGCTCGTTGTTCATCACCGTGCGCGGAACCGATCCCGAACGCGTCGCGACTTCCACGAAAGCAGTGGCGGCACGATTGCGCGCAGCCTCTCACCTCGCGCGGTCAGTCCGCGCGCAGCCACCTTGGCTGGAACAGCCCGCCGATTCCGCGGAGAATTTAGCCTGGCTCTGGCTCCAACAGCCGACCGATGAGCTTGCCGCTTTGGCTGGACGACTCGATCCCGGCCGTGTGTCCGCAGAACTCATCGCCGTCCGCGAACACCTCGCGACGTCCTTGGATCCGCAGGAAATTGCGCGTACCAGCTACGATCCGTTGGGCTTTAGTCGGTTGCCAACTGCCGCCGATACCCCCACGGGATTCGACGAAGGAGTGGGGATCTTCGTTAACGTGGATGGGACTTTTCGAGTGGTTGAAGTCGAACCGGTGCATCCACGCATGAGCTATCGCGAAGCAACGGGGTGGTTGGATGAGGTTCGCACGGAGGCTCAGGCGGCAGTGGCTTCCGAATCATCGGAGTCAGCCACGGACATCCAGCTCGCGTATGCGGGTAGTCCGGCGTTCGTCTCGGAAATCTCCAGCGGAATGGAACGGGACTTGAAGAACTCGGTTCTAAGCACCGCGCTCATGATCGCGGGTATGTTCTGGTTAGCGCATCGAAGCTGGCGCCCGCTGGGCTGGTTGCTCGTGGGCCTGGGATTGACACTCGCCATCACGCTCGCGTTGGGCGGTCTTATTTTCGGCACTCTTAATGTCATCAGCGTCGGGTTTGCTGCCGTACTCATGGGGCTGGCGGTGGATTATGGACTGGTGTCGTACCAGGAAGCGGTCGCGACGCCGGGAGCGTCACCGGCCGAGGTCCGCGGTGCGGTGGCCCGAGGCATCTGGTACTCCGCGGGCACGACTGCCGGAACATTCCTCTTGTTGGGATTCGCTGGGCTCCCGGGTCTAGCTCAACTGGGCCAATTGACCGCGCTTGGCCTGCTAGTCGGAGCCGTGGTGATGTTGTATTTCTATTTGCCCCGAGTGTGTCCAGCCCGTGGAAAGCCTAGCGCAATCCACGTTCCCGGGGACGTTCCCCAATCTCTCGAGCGTCCGCGAGTGGGCTGGCCGACATGGATCGTTTTGGGATTGGTTACGGTCACGATGATCTTCGGTTCTTGGCCGCGTCTGCAGAAGACGGACGATCCGCTCCGTCCTCGAAACAGTTTGGCCTACGCCGCGCTCGACGAACTTCAGATCCAACTCGGGCGCACCAACGAAACCGTTCGACTCCTGTTCGCCGGCATGGATCTGACCAAGGTTGGTCGCGAAATGGCGGTGGCGCGGCGCGTTCTCTCAGCCGCCCAGAGCCGTGGCGAAGTGAGATCATTTGAACTGCCTGATGCATTCTGGCCGCGTCCCGAATTCGCCGCAACGAATCGGGTGATCGTACAGACGTTAGTGTCGCGCTCAGAGAAGCTGAGAAGCGAACTGAACCGCGCTGGATTCGCCACTAATGCGGCCGCGCTGATGAATGCGGTGTTGGCGAGCTGGGATCGATTTTCAAACTCGTCACCAAGCGACTGGCCGACCAACGCCAGTGCGCGCTGGCTCAGCGGCCAGTTTTCGGCGCGCACCGCTGACGGAGGTTGGCTTGCGGTGGGTACCGTTCATCCAACGGCGAAGGGCTTCAAAATCGAATCCGTGGGATTTCCTGACGGAGTGACCGCTGGAAGTTGGGAAAGGTTGAGCGAACTCTTGGCCGATCACGTTCTGAAACGAGTGGCCATACTCGTGACGCTGATTGCCGGGGCCCTCGTTGGATGTTTGTGGCTGGCGTTCCGCCGGATTCACGAGGTGCTGTTGGGGTTGGCGGCTCTCGCCCTGAGCTTCGCCTTGCTATTATCGTTGATGACCTGGACCCAAAGCTCTTGGAACCTGCTCAGTCTCGTCGCGTTGCCACTGCTGCTGGGTTCTTCCGTGGATTCCACTATCCACATGCAACTGGCGCTGCGCCGCCATCGCGGCAACCGCACCGCCGTCTGGCGTACTACGGGCAAGGCGCTCTTGCTCTGCGCGGGCGCGAACATCGCGGGCTTCGGATCGCTCGCCTGGAGCAGCAACCTGGGCCTGGCTAGCTTGGATGTCATTTGTGCGGTCGGCGTCGGCTGCGTGTTTGTGGTGTGCGTCGGGCTCTTGCCGTCTTGGTGGCGAGCGGTGGCGCCACCGGAGGCAGAGCAACCTCCCCGAGCCAACCAGCCTTCCCGGCTGTACATCGGTTCGCTCTGGCAATTGGTATTGAGAATCGCGCGAGTTTTTCCTGAAGGAGTGGCGCGAGGACTCTCCCGCCCTCTCGCCACCGCCTATCGATGGGCCCAACCCGGGCGTTTCGAAGTTGTGGTTGAGAACCTTCTACCCGTTACCAACGGCGACCAGGCCGAAGCCGAAGAGGCCGCTCAAAGAAACTTCAGGCAATTCGCCGCCAAACTGGTGGATCTTTGGCGCTATGAGGCGGGCGTCGATTGGGGAGCCCGCGTTCGGCCAGGCCAGGGTTGGGAACATTTTGAGAGTGCACGGAAGTCGGGCCAGGGCTTGTTGTTAGTCACTCCTCATTTGGGCAATTGGGAGTTCGGTGCGCCACTCCTCGCCCGGCACGGGATGCGCCCGTTGGTGCTGACCGCGCCTGAACCTGGTCGAGGCTTTACAGAACTACGGGCCGCAGCACGCTCGCGAATGGGAGTGGATACCCTCATCGTGGGTGATGATCCCTTCGCCTTCGTCCAAGTGATTCGGCATCTGCAAGACGGTGGCGTCGCCGCGCTCCTGCTGGATCGGCCACCGTCCGCTACCGCAGTCGAGGTCGAGTTCTTCGGCCGACCGTTTCAGGCCAGCGTCGCGGCGGCGGAGTTGGCCCGCGCTACCAACTGTCGGATTGTCCCAGTTTTTATCGTGCGCGAAGGCGACGGCTACTGTGCCCACACCTTGGCTCCGATCACCTACGACCGACGCAAGCTCGGCAACCGAGCGGCCCGGGTGGAGTTAACGGGGCGAATCCTGCGTGCCTTCGAACCCGCCATCCGACAGTTTCCCGACCAATGGTTTCATTTCGTCCCCGTGTGGAAATCGACAGCAGACCCTCGCCCGAACGGCTAAGCCCGAACTCCGCAGTTGGATCCCGCCTCTGGAGGCGAGGATTGGGGAGCATACGCCTCTGGCGTGTTGTATTGGGCATCCCGCCCAATACATCGTTCAACCAACTTATCCCGGAGAGGAATGAGGGATGGTGTGTTGAGGCTTCGGGCGCGACGCCCGAATCAGCACGCGGGACGCGCGCGCTCTCCAACTCTATTTCGGAGTTCGGGCTCAGCCGAGCGCGCCCACCATTACCAACCACGATTCATGGTGTCGTCGCCCTGGTTGGCTTGTGCTTCTGGATTGCCACTGCCTTCGCGGAATCCGGCGACGCCGCCCTTGAGCGTTGGCTAATGGCCCAGGCCCAATTGAAAAGCTGGTCGGCGGAGTTCGTTCAGACGCGTCACTTACAAACTCTGACAAGGCCGCTGACGGCCTCGGGCCGAGTGTGGTTCGCCGCGCCGGACCAGTTCCGCTGGGAATTAGGCTCACCGCCGCAATCCGTGGCGATGCGATCCGGAGATGAATTGTGGATGCTCTCGCCCCCCCTCAAGCGAGCGGAACGGTACATATTGGCAGCGGCTCGGCGGGGACCGATGAAGGATTCGTTGGCTCTGCTCGACACTGGTTTTCCACGCGACCCAACGGACTTTCGGAAACGGTTTGAATTGCTGACGTTCTCTAACACAAACGCCGTTTATGAATTTCGGTTACGGCCGCGGGATTTAGGTACCCGAAGGGTTTTGCCGGAACTCACCCTGGTCGTGACGACCAACTTGTTGGAACTAGCGGCCAGCGACCTGACTTTCGCGGATGGTTCGCGACTCCGAAACGACTTCACGAACGCGCTGAGGAATCCAACCGTTGAACCTGCCGTATTCGCTCCCGCGCTCGACGCCACCTGGAAAATCACCAATCCGGGCACCGGTCAATGACTCGTCGGGCGGCAGATCACAGAATCCACAGTTCCTCCACGAGCAATTAGAATTGGGGAGGGACAGGACAGCTATCGGAGGACAAGCTGAATCCCGGGGAGCTTTGAATTCGAGGTTCGAGCGATGGTGGCCAGGGATCAGGCGCGGCAGCGAATGAACCTGATGTCGGCGGCAGGACTAGCTCCGGAATCGATTGGGGGCGAACTGCCCTTTCGAAGGGTGCGCCGAGCTCGTCAACGATCGTGGATCAGATCGCGTTATTCGAGAGAGCGGATCGAGATTTGGAACCTTACTGGCACTACCCAAACACCCGGGCGCGCAGTTCGCGCAGGGTAAACAGTGGGTTCTTCAGCCCAGCCATCGGACGAGCGCCTTCTTGCCGCTGGGAACTGAACCGCTCGCGTAACGCTGCGAAAACTTCATTCACAAACGTCCGCGTGCCCAACACGGCCCCGTCGCTGAAATATAAAAAAATCGGACAGGGACAGGACAACTATCGGCGGACAACGCAAATCTCGGACGGATTGGGATTCGAGGTTCGAGCGATGGTGGCCAGGGATCAGGCGCGGCAGCGAATGAACCTGATGTCGGCAGCAGGACTAGCTCCGGAATCGATTGGGGGCGAACTGCCCTTTCGAAGGGTGCGTCGAGCCCGTCAACGATCGTGGATCAGATCGCGTTATTCGAGAGAGCGGATCGAGATTTGGAACCTTACTGGCACTACCCAAACACCCGGGCGCGAAGTTCGCGTAGGGTGAACAAGGGACTCTTCAGTCCGGCCATCGGACGAGCGCCTTCTTGCCGCTGGGAACTGAACCGCTCGCGTAACGCTGCGAAAACTTCATTCACAAACGTCCGCGTGCCCAACACGGCCCCATCGCTGAAGTAGCGAACTTTCAGGCGCAGGTAATCTTCGAGGGCTAGTTGTCCCTTGGCGGCGGCCACCGCCAAGACTTCGTCGCGCTTAAAGCCCTGGCGCAACGGTCGCCCAGTTTCGGTGAATCCTTCCCTCTCCCCTCCTTGCCCAAAGAGCCACACCCGATACTTGGCCAAAGCCTCTGGGATCGACAGTTTGTCTTCGGCCACCCGTTCTCCGCCGGCAATAATCACCCGTAAGCCCGCCCGCGCTAGGCGATCGCCGGCGGCCGCCGCGCCGTAGCCGCACCACCGATAGTCTTTGGGATCGTCCACGATTCCAGCGCGCACGGGATTGAGATCAATGTAGGCGGCCATCGTGGCCAAGGTTTCGCCCGCGCCTTCAACCAACACGCTCTTGAAACGTTCCTCCCACAAGGTGCCTTTACGACCTTTGTGGCGATTGAACCACTGAGTGAAACGTTGTTTGAGCCGCTGCATGAACCCGCTGACGTCCCACATGCTGGCACATAACCGGTCGATGAACTCCTGCTCGCCGGCTGAATCGTTGGCTTGGCGCAACATATCGAGGCGTTGACGGCCCGTGGCGGCCGCTCGGGCGGTGCCGGAGAGGACTCCGCGTTTGGCGAGGAGTTCTTCGGCGCTCCGGGGCGTGGAGCGTACGCATGGGACCTCCAGCGGGAGCTGAACGTGCTTGGAGAGAATGTAGTAGGCGAGGACACGAACGCCGCCGCAGGTCCCGTACCAGCGGAAATACTTGAGCAACTGTTCGCGTTCAAGTACACC
>DLVS01000055.1 GCA_003445095.1 Verrucomicrobiales bacterium | reverse complement strand
AACGAAATCACTTTCGTATCGGGCATGATTTTAAATGGGTTTAAGTCGCCGCCGACGCCGGGATCTGCTCGATGGAGTTTGAAGTTCGGCGCTCCAGCGACTGCCGATTCTTCTTGGCGTACCAGTCGCAGACCGCGTCGGTTGCGTCGCTGAGCCATTTGATGTCGGCGCGCAGGCGGAGGATCTCTTCCGCGGCGAAGAACTTTTGCGCGCCCGGCCGGGTCCGTCCGAGTGGTTTGAGCTTCTTGGCGGAGACCAGAATGTAGATCGCTTCCGGCGTGAAATTGAGGAGAACCGCGGTCATTTCGACCGTGAGCCGAGCCGGCAAAGTCGGCAGCGAGAGTACTGTTCGTGTTTCCTGATTCATAAGCGGGATTAAGACGGTTGGAGTGATTCGAGAGCTACTGGCCTGGGGCATGAAACGTGTCGGCCTCTGCCACGAGAGCCCCTTCAAAGTTTGTGACTCGATCCCCGGTGAGAAGCCGAGCGGGGCATCTCAGTTTGACCAGCTGCATGATTTCGATCTGCGCTATGACGGCCCTGCTGAGGTCGAACGTGGCGATGGGTTTTGTTGGCTTGACCTTCACCAGGGTTCTGTGTCGGGCGAGCTTCCAGCGAAACGGCGCTCGAAGAAGTAACTGATCACCCTGAAAAAGTATCAGCCGACCAGTAAGCTCGGTATTGGGGGCTAAGATTGGACTGTTTACACAGAACGACGGGGCAATCGTGTTTAGTTGCGCCGGCGCGGATCGGCTGGGCGACTCGGTCTTTTCGGCGCGCTCAAGATCGGCATTGAGGCGAAAGTCGGAGACCTGCGCCTTCGCTGCGAGGTCAGCCGAGCCGATGAGGGTTATCGGAAAGGCGGCAAGTTCGCGCTCAGCAACGAGAAATCGAATCGTGGCGGGGCCTTTCCGCCTGGCCAGATAAGTCCCACACCACTTAATGGCGAGTCCGCCAACGTCACAGCCGCGGGGCTTCAATTCGACCGGACCCTTGTAGAGAGTGTGCTTCTCACCGTCCATTTCAAAGACTACGGCAAGCTCGGCGCTAGCGGTCGGGACGTAACGGTCAAAGCCGGTTGCGCGAATGGTCATCTCGGGGAAGAGGTGATCGGTCGAATCTGGAATGTTAGGGTCGCGGAAAGGAATGCCGGCGGCGGTATAGGCCAAAAGACAATTGTCAGCCTGAAGACTCTTGCGGATGCGTGCTTCCGCCAGAGCCGTCTTCCAAGCGATCCAGACTCGCCGCGGGAAGCCAAAAATCTGTTTGAAGAGGGACCAAAGTGTCATGGTGTTGCTCCTGTAGGTTCTTCGTGGGGAAATGGACTTGCTGATTCGCTTGGCGAATCAGCGCGGGAAAGGCTGCGAGTTGGTGACGTTTGCTCGGATGCCGGAGCGCAGACCAAGCACTGCGCCTGCGGAGTTACCGCAAAAAACTGTGCCGAGAGTGGCCTTTCGAAGATGCCGGGGACGCGGTGGTTCGCGAAGATTGCAAGATTGGCTCCTTTCAAAACGCCAAACCTGTCCTGGTCCGGTGACAATAGCCGTTGAAGTCCAAAGCGGACGCAAATGGACGCAATCTGGGCGATGTCCAGTTTGAGCGCGGCCGTAGCGCGCAGTTCCGGCAGATCCACACTCGAATAGTCGTGCCGCCGCTGAGCCGCGCGCGGGCGCTTTGTGCCGCGAATGAACCGGGTGATGCAGCCGTAACAGGCCCCTCCCCCGTCGCTGACATAAACCTCCCCGCCCACTCCGCCGTCATACACTCCCCCACCGACGACCGTGATCCCTTGCTCGCGCCCAACGCTGTCGATCGCAAACTTGCTTTCTTCGTTGTCGGTGGCGGCAAAGATCAGGTGGGGCGAAAAGTCCTTGAGCGCGGCAGCCATCGTATCCAGGTCCGCGACTGCGTCGAACCCGGCCGACAGAACCGCGGCTGCCGGATTTAAGTTCCGAATGTGCTCGGCCATCGCCTCGTGTTTGATCCTTCCCAGAGCGCCAGCTCCCAGCACATGTCGGATCACGTTGTGGCCCTCGATCTTTTCGTCGGCGAGATCGGTAAGAAAGAGCGAGACGCCCAGGCGTCCGAATTCAACGGCGATGTCTGCTCCGCCGGAACGTAGACCAATAACGACGATCCGAAGCGAAGTGAGGCGACCCACGTCGAGAAGAGGCGAGACGCGTTTGTAATATTCGTGGTCCATAATAAACAAAGATTTAGCGTTCCTGGGCGAGCAGCCTCGCCCAGGAACCGTGATGTTGTTAGGGGAGATGGAAGTGGACGCCGAAGCGCCGAATGCCTACGAGGCCATCGTCGCCGGTCATGTCCTTGCTCGAACGAACACCTTCGACGCCTTGGTCAGGGTCGATGAGGAGGACGGAGTCGTCTCGACTGCCCTCGTTGATGAGTGATTCTAGCTCCTCCGCGCGACTGTGACTTAATGGGGCAAACGAAGGATCGCCATTAGTGTGATGTGCCATAGTTTTTGTTAGTTATATGTGATGTTTATTTTGGTGAACTGGGTGATCCGCTGCCGCGGGCCAATGACCTAAAGTGAGATAAATGAGTAAACACGCGTACCAGCGCGAGGCCGCGGCGAGCGCTACCGCTGCCGTATCGCACGAAGGATTCCAGTCGCTGTTGGTGTAGGCGTGCCAACAAAAGAGTTTGCCCCGCTGTGGCGAGTGAGGCGAAAGGGGGAGCTCCTTCTCGCTTTGGATGAGCGGCGGGCGAAAGGGATAATCCGCCGGATAGATAATTTGGACGTCCAGTGTGTGGCCGGACTCTCGCAAAGTCGTCTTCCAGAAAAGCTTGCCGCCGTCTTGATGGAGTGTGGCCCGGGATCCGTACATTTCCTCCATCGCTCGCCGTTCCAAGGTAAGCCGTCTCGGATCGCGTTCCCACCAAGTAGCCTCGTAGCGCCGGGCCCGAATCGGGGCAAACTCGCAAGATCGAAGCACTCGCCTCGCTTGCAGTACGAGTTCGGAGATCCAGACGTGACTCGCCACGGTGGGGTCTAACCAAGGACCAAGAAACTCAAATGGCGATTGGTGGGCGGGTTTAATGAAAGCTTCAATGCTGCCATTTGCATTGCGGAAAATCAGATGATCCACCTCCAAGTGAGCGTCATGGATTTGGATCGCGGCGGTGGGTGTTGGTCCTCGAAGAACTTCTCGCAACTCAATCTTACCAACCCCGGGAATCTGGCGCAGCGCTTTAAGGTCATACGTAAGCGAGGCGCCGCGCGCATTGGCGTAGGCAACGAGTGAGTCCGGGACGGCTTCGCTGGGATCGGTGTCGCAGATCTCTGGAACGACTCGCACGTACTTGGAGTCAGCTCCCCTGCCGAGCAGGTAGAAGTCGAACTTCAGGTCTCCAATCCGGAGGCTCGAATCGTCCTCTCGGTTGTTGTTGAGCGTGACAATTCCCGCGAGAAGAAACGGTGAGCCGGAAGACGCGAGGGCCTCGCGGTCAGTGGTCAGGTCTCCCGAGGACGGGCGGTCGAACGATCCTGGGTGGCGATGGAAAGAGCCAACGCAGCGGTGTCGAGAATTCCTATGCTGGAGAATGCGAAGGTACCCCGCTTGAAATTCTGAATCGAATTTGATGTGGGCCGGACCAAACTCCGCATGGGGACCGGCGGGAATGAACCCGGAGATCCTAATCGCCACAACTTGGCCGAGACTGTTTACCTCGTAGCATCCAACCAGCATCCCGCCGACTTCGTTGTCGTCCCCAGTTCTCCGAAGGCAGTCTTGAATGTAACGG
>DLVS01000307.1:8772-10147 GCA_003445095.1 Verrucomicrobiales bacterium | reverse complement strand
GGGTTGAGTGAATGATTTGATTGACGCGATGCAGCACTTCGAGCCGCGCCAACCGAGCCCGGAGCTCATCTGACGACGCGTGAGCCAGCGGGTCGGAATCATCGGAGGGTCTCATAGGCGATACTTCCCGACCTCAGCGCACTCGGGCCGTCAGCCAAATCCCGACCAGACCAAAGGAGACATTCGGTAACCAGGCGCCCAACCAACCGGGAACCAAATCACTCTGCCCCAGCGCGAACCCAAGCCGTTGCACGACAAAATACAAAAATCCTAACCCTAGACTCCCGGCCACGCCGTAGAAGATATTGCGTCGGCCCGCCGGTGCTCCAAAAGGAATCGCGATTACCGAGACCACCAGACAAGTCCATGGGGCTGCAATTCGTGCGTGCAACTGAGTTTCCAGGAGAGCGCGGTCGCGTCGTGGCAACGAGGGATGCAGCCGCAAATAGTCCCAGACGTCCCGAACGGGCAGGTCCGGCTGCCGCATGGCTTTGGTGCGCGTCAACAAATCGCTCACGCGGATCTCGCTTTGAATCAGCCGGGGCGTTTCGTCGAACTCCGGCAAATCCAGATCGGGATAAAACACATCCAAGGCATCCGCGTCCGTCGCCGAGCGATATAAGAATTCGCGCGCATTGAAAAACCGCCACTGGCCGTTGGTCCAATGGCCCGATTCGGCAATGATCAGCCGGCGGGCTCCGTCGCCCAATGGAGCGCGGAAACGCAGTGTTTCCAGCCACCCGTTGGTAAGTCCCAGCGTCCCGAATTCCCAGGACTTCCCGGTGGCGACTTCGCGATGGCTGACATTCGTCAAAGCCACCACCACATTGGACTCCATCACGGGCGTGCCCGTCCACTGCGCCAACTCTGACGGTACGCCGCCCATTTCTTCCGCGGAAAAGATGGTCTTCGATTTTTGAGCTGGAAATGGGTCTTCGGCATCACGAAAGAGACGTTCGATGCCATTGGTGAGGCGCCAATAACTGTTGGTCCATTGCACCGTATCCGCGGTGATCTGGCGGTAGGAACCTTCGGGGAGAGCCATGGACACACGGGGCTGCTGGAGCTCACCGGTTTCCAAGTGAAACGCTCCCAGGTTCCAATAGCGCTGCGCCGACGGGTTGCGAAAACTTACGCGCGCGCGCCAAAGATCCTGGCCAATGTTGTCAGGCCGCCGGCGGCGCTCAGTCATGCGTTCCAGTCGTTGGGGAGCGTCGACCAGCAGACGCTCGTTGATCGCCAACAATACCAGCGACAAAGCCGCACCGATGGCGAAGTACGGGAGACAAATTCGCCACAAGCTTAGTCCGGCGGCGCGGATCGCGATGAGCTCGTTATGCCGCGAATGCGCGGTCAGGGCGTACAACATCGCCAA
>DLVS01000307.1:0-8623 GCA_003445095.1 Verrucomicrobiales bacterium | reverse complement strand
ATCCGGCTGAACACGTCGAAAGCAATCCAAAACACCAAAAAGCCGCCCAGGCAAAAGCCCAGCGGAATCAACAGTTCACGCAACAGATAACGGTCAAGCAAACGCATCTGACCGGGCGAGAGTACGGGGGCAATGACGCCCGCCAAAGCCGAAACCCCGTCCGCCGGCCGCACCCTCGGCTGAAGTCGCCGATCCGGTGGTTCGAGAGGAAGAATCGCCTACTAACGGAAATCGTTCGCGGCCTTGTGGGTCGACAATTGACGTGAACTCGTGGTTTTCGAACGACAGCAGAAAGCCGGTCGGCGGCGCAAAGAACGGCATCCATTCAGGATTCGTCCAACCGTAACCCTCGCGGGCACCTGCTCGACTTCGCCGGCTGTACGACGCTCATTTCACCCCGTAGCACCACAACACTCCCTGGTCCCGAATATAAAGCCGGCCATTAGCAACTACGGGATAGGTCCATGCTTTTTCCATGCCGTTGGCGCGCGTGGGTTGTCCGGGCGGGGTAAATCGGCCTCGTTCGCGGTAAGCTTCCGGTGAAGCCTCCACGAGCGCCACGTCCCCGTTCTCACCGTGGAGATAGAGGGAACCGTCGGCGTAACACAGGGACGCCGCGCCCAGTGCCGGGTTCTGCCATTTCACCTCGCCCGTTTCGGCCGCAAAACACAGCAGGGCTTGCGCCGTGGTTCCGTAGAGGTATTGCCCGATCAAGACGGCCCCTCCGATCGCCGCGGGAAGCTTCAGTTCGAAATAGAGCTGCTCGGGAGTTACACTGCCTCCTTTCGATTTGAGCCGAACGGATCCGCCGCCCGTTCCGGCCGCGGCGACATATATCGTCTCGCCGCCCACGACCGGGGTCGGAATGTTCGCGCCGAAACGACTCACTGCCTTGTCGTAGCGCCAGGAGAACTCGCCGGTTTTTGCCGCCACGCCCACCAAGCCCTTCTGAAGAAGCTGGACGAATTGCCGGCCTCCCGGCGTATCCGCCACGACGGCGGAAGCATACGCTGCTTCATCGCCTTCGGGCAGGGCACACTTCCACAGCACGGCACCGGTCTTCTTGTTCAAAGCCACCAGGGTAGCCTCACCGCCGCCAGGTGTGCAGACCAGCGTGTCCCCATCAACGAGAGGCGATTCGGCATAAGCCCATTGGCCGGGTTTGCCCCCAAAGTCTCGACGCAGGCTCTTTTGCCAGCGGACCTGACCCGTCGCCCGGTCGAGACAGGCAAGGTCACCATCGGAAGTAAGCGCAAACAGGGACTCGCCGTCTACCGTTGCCGTGGAGCGAGCACCGGGATAGCTCGGTTGCTGATTTGGATTTCCCACCTTGCCGAGGCGAGTCGTCCAGACGGCCTTCCCATCCTTTGCCGCGCGGGCCTGGACGAATTCGTTCTCCAGACCTTGGTTGCCCAACACATAAATCCGGTCGCCCACGATCGAAGGAGTGGAGAAGCCGCCGCCCAGATCATCAACCTGCCAGAACAATTTCGGCCCTCCTTTGGACCACTCCTTGAGCAGACCAGTTTCAGTGGACGTGCCGTTCCGATTGGGCCCACGCCATTGGGGCCAGTCGCTAGCGCGCAAGTTGTCGTGGTCGCTGAGCATGGCCGCGCCCAGAATGAGCGAGACGATCAATGCGGAATACTGGTTCATTGGCTTCATAGAATTCGGAGTGGCAGAGGTTGGTTTTAGCGCGTGTTGTGGGGCGGAATCGTCGTCGGTTCTTTATGTCTCCGATGTGAATATTAATCCAAGCAATTCCTGCCTGGCCCGGCCACTCGCACCACGGGTTTGTGTGAATCAATTGCTCCGACGCCGTGGGTCCACACGCTCCGAGCGCCAGACGGGCCCGATTCGCGTCTTGGCTTACGGGGTCGGTTGTGGCAGAGCTTGGACGAACAATCTGCAAATCCAAAATCAACCAACCACTTCGCCATGAACGCTCCAACGAACCCCAACAAGGCACTCTGGGAAAAAGGGGACTTTACGCGCATTGCCGAGAGCATGCGAGAAAGCGGAGAGGCACTGGTTCAGCGCCTGGGCATAGCCCGCGGGCACAAAGTTCTGGACCTCGGCTGTGGCGATGGCACGACGGCGATCCCCGCGGCCAAGCGCGGAGCCGAAGTGCTTGGCGTTGATATCGCCAGCAACCTGGTGGCCGCCGGGAACAAGCGCGCCCAAGAACTTGGCCTGACCAACTGTCGATTCCAGGAAGGCGATGCAACCAATCTACATCAAGTGCCGGACCACGCGTTTGATTTCGTCGTGACCATCTTTGGCGCGATGTTCGCACCCAAGCCGTTTGAGGTCGCCAAAGAGAAAGTGCGAGTGACCCGGCCCGGAGGTCGGATCATTATGGGAAACTGGATTCCGGGTGATCCAACTTTGGTGGCGCAGATACTGAAGATCAGTTCCGCTTACACGCCTCCACCACCGGAAGGCTTCGTCAGTCCCATGACGTGGGGAATCGAGAGCCACGTGATTGAACGCTTCGGCGGCGCCGGAGTTTCCGCCGAGAAGATCTCCTTCGTTCGGGACACGTTCGTTTTCAACTATCCCAGCGCCCCCGCCGCCTTCGTGGACGAATTCCGAAAATACTACGGGCCGACGATTAATGCCTTCGAAGCGGCAGAAAAGAACGGTCGAGCGGGTGATTTGCAGAAGGAGTTGGAAGACCTCTTCCACCGCCAGAACCAGAGCCCGAGCCAGGAGGCCACCTCCATTCCGGCGACTTTCTTGCGCGTCACGATTGAGGTTTGAAAGCGTTCAATTGCCCAGCGTGCGCCTCTCCGTGCCAACAATTCAAACGGTAGCGCAGGGAGCTATGCCCCAGGCCGGGAACAACTCTGGGCCGGCCTTTCGGAGTAACGCGTCAGATTCCGCGCTCCTGCTAGTGCGGCAAGCCGCAGCCCAGCGCACGACCGCCACACGGGGTGGCGCGGTTTGACCCGCCGATTGCGCTCATGAACGACCCGATTCCCTTGAAGCCGCTCCGGCTGTAGCCCGGCGCGGTCGCCGTGGTTGTGCAGTGGCTGGTCTGGTTCGTCGTCCCCCTGGTCGCTCCCGAGGCCACCATGTTCGCGATGCTGGGCGGCGTTGCGGGTGGGCTGGCGGTCGTCGTGTGGTGGCTGTTTTTCAGCCGGGCATCTTGGCCCGATCGCTTAGGCGCCATTGTACTGATGGTGATCGCGCTCATCGTGACCTCACGCTTTGTTCACCCCTCCATTGCCAACGGGATGATGGGGATGTTGCTCCCCATCTTCGCCATTCCGGTCCTGAGCCTCGCCCTCGTCGTCGGGGCCGCGGCGGGCCGTCGTTTGTCCACGGGACTTCGCCGCGCGTCGATGATCGGCGCGATCCTGCTCGCTTGCGGCGTGTTCATGCTTCTGAGGACCGGCGGCATCACCGGCGACGGCAGGTCTGATTTCCGTTGGCGCTGGTCCGAAACTGCCGAAGAACGGCTCTTGGCGCAGGCGGCGATCGAGCCGAAGAGAGCGCCGCTCGTGCCGACACCTGCTCCTGCGGTCGTGCCGCCCGAATCCCCGCTGCTGAACCAGGCCGGCGAGCAATCGGCACCTCCGGTGGCAGCGAAAGCTTCTCAACCGAACGACTGGTCCGGTTTTCGTGGACCGGACCGCAACGGCGCCGTTCGCAGTGTACGGATCGACCCCGATTGGTCTCAGTCTGCGCCGGTCGAACTATGGCGCCACCCGATCGGGCCGGGTTGGTCGTCGTTCGCCGTCAACGGTAATTTCTTCTTCACTCAAGAGCAGCGTGGCGACGACGAAGTGGTCGCGTGCTACGAGCTGACTACCAGGGCGCCGGCGTGGATTCATCGGGACCCGGTAAGGTTCTGGGAGTCGAACGCGGGCGCCGGTCCGCGCGCGACCCCCACGTTCAGCAACGGTCGCATCTATTCATTTGGTGGGACCGGAATCCTGAATGCGCTCGATGCTCGAGACGGTTCCGTCGTTTGGACGCGCAACGCGGCGTCAGACACCCACAAGAAGATTCCCGAGTGGGGGTTTGCGAGCTCGCCGCTGGTGGTGGGTGACCAAGTCGTCGTCGCGACTGCCGGGATACTCGCGGCGTACGACCTGGATACTGGCAAACTGCGGTGGGTCGGCCCGCCCGGCGGTTGGGGATACGGGTCGCCGCAGGTGTCAACGATCGCTGGTGTCGTGCAGATTTTACTCTTGAACGGCGCGGGCGCGATCAGCGTCGCGCCAACGGATGGCAAGCTGCTCTGGCAACACGATTGGAAAGGTGACGGCATCGTGCAACCGGCGGTAATCGACGACCACGACGTCCTCATAGGCAGCGGCTCTGGACTTGGCGGCAATGTCGGTCTACGCCGCGTTGCCATTGAGCACGGACCCGGAGGATGGAGTGTCGAGGAGCGCTGGACGTCGCGCGGACTGAAGCCGTACTTCAGCGATTTCGTGGTTAGCCAGGGTCATGCCTTCGGCTTCGACGGCGGACTCCTGTCGTGCGTGGATCTCTCCGACGGCCAGCGAAAATGGAAGGGGGGACGCTACGGCCATGGCCAACTCATCTTGCTAGCGGACCAGGACGCCCTGCTGGTCCTGTCGGAGCAGGGAGAGTTGGCGCTAGTGGCAGCGGACTCCGTCCAGTTCAAAGAGTTGGCGCGTTTCCCCGCAATTGAAGGTAAGACTTGGAACCACCCGGTGTTGGTGGGCGACGTCTTGTTAGTTCGCAACAGCGAGGAGATGGCCGCTTTCCGGCTGTTGCCGGCCAAGCGCTGACGGAAGTGGGTTCGCGGGCTTTGAGCGCAGCCTTCAGTCCGCCGAAACGTCAAACCCGCAGGCAGCACGGGGTCACACTCTGTTCGACATGATGCCCTGTCATTGCTGCCGGACTCGGAGCCGGAGCAGCCCCGACCGTTTCGGATCGTCCACTATAGGCGTCCCCAGCCGGTAGGTCTCCGTAACGGTACCATCGTCGTGGACTGAAGAACTGACCAAAATTGGGGCGGGCTCAACCACCAGCCAGGTGTTGAGGTCGTCGCTGAACTCCACCGCGATCGCGAGTCCCAACACCGTCGGTTGGCGACGAAACTGGAAGGTCAAGTAGTCGGAACGAGCGCCATCGATCTCCAGCGGTGTCAGGGCAACCCTGAGAAAAAATGCGGAGTCGGCATTTTCCAAATCCGAACCCGAAGCGAATTCGAAAAGGTCGGCGAGCCCATCGCCGTCCGTGTCTTGATCCGGGATGCCGACAAACGTGTCGTTCCCGACGCCGAAAGTTCCCGGAGTTCCGCCCGTCTTGGCGCTCGTCAACCAACTGAAGGCAACCGCGGGATCGGGATTCTTGGTCGGATGATTCAGGATCAAACTCAGACCGGTACCGTCGCCAACCGCTGGCCAAGGGCTGGCACTTTCGTAGCGAAATTCGCGAATCACGCTGCCATCGGCTGCCTGAATTAACAGACTGTCTCCCGCGCTATCCAAATGCCCCCGAAATTGCCCGACGACTTTGGCGCTCGGTGTATTGGGATACCGGATAGAGAAGGCCCTGCGATCAGCCACTAACACCACGGATTCTCCTGCTTTGAGCAACCGCGACGCCTCCGGGGCGAAGGCGAAATCAAAATCAACCCCGCGACTGATTCTTACACCAGCCACGTTGACCGTGTGGCGAGATATGTTGCGCAATTCCAAGAATTCGAATTGCTGCGCGTTCAAAATTCCCGCGGCGATCTCATCGGGTGTCGGCGGGGCGGGCTGATAAAGAATTTCCGAAATAACTAAGTTGCTATGGCTGGCCGGAACGGCGTCGTACAGGAATGTGGCGGTCGCGAGCGGCGACCACTGCCGCGCAGCATAGAGGCGCGCGTTGATCGTCACTGATGAGCTAATGGTCAGCGATTCGGAATACTGTATAGCCTTGCCGCTGAGCTCACCGTTAGGAAGCCGCGGATCCGAGTTATCGGTCGTATAGTACACGGCTCCATCGGGGAATATCAGCGTCGCGTGTTGGCGGTGGTAGGGAGTCATACTCACTTGGATGGGTGCCGAAATGAGACGACCTGCTAGGCTCAAGTTCGGGGGGCGATAGACAACGCTGCCCACGCGCAAACTTTGGTCATCCAACCACTCGAGGCGCTGCTGCAGCCAGTTCCTCATATACTCGACCTCGGCCTGCCAGGTCCGGATGCGGGTTTCTGCCGGAGGATTAGGCCAATCACGGACTCCCAGGCGCGGCCATTTGCGGAAATGCCGCGCGACCGGGTTTTGAATCTCCACCGGCGCTCGGTTGCTCACCAGTCCGGAATAGCCATCCAACAACGTGGCCATGTGCCCTTCAATCGTGGCGTTGACCGCGTTGGATGCGAAAATGGTTCGGCGCATTTCCCAATATCGGTCCCAATGCGCCAGTTTGTAATTCGAATCCAAGTGGAGCCGGGGATACCAGTTTTGGCCGACTCCATTCGGAACATCATAGAGCCAGCCCGTTGCTCGATCACCCGTTCCATAATCAGCGTTCCCCAGGGAAATATTGAAATCCCACAACGGCCCTGCACGCAGACGCCCATCACGGTCTTTGTGGAAATAAGTGCTGAAGACATACCCGTCCACCTGCTTGGCGATCTCCAGCAACCACTGGGCATCGATGAACGTGTCGGGATCCAGGAACGCGCGATAACCCGTTTGCGGATTCTTAAAGTCGGCACTCATCAGCGCTGTTTCGAAAGCGCCCACGTAGGTCTTAAGGTAGTTGAATTGAGGCACGTTGAGTCGGTCTGGGTCGTAACTCTGCAACGGCATGCCCGTCCTCGACGTTGTCCAGTTGTTCTTGAGAGCGTCTTCTTTGTCGCGACGAAAAATGTAACCACCGGTAATTAGTTCCGGAGCGACGGCCTTCGAATTCAGGTTCTCCAACGGTACCCGCTGCTTTCCCCGCTTGAGCTTTTCCATAAGAACGAAGATCCCGCGATAGCTTGAGTAGCCAATCCGACCCGACGGAGGCTTTGACTGATTGAAAAATACTTCGACGAATCGTGTTCGTACGGCGGTTCCATCATCGCCTCGCAGTGCTTGCATCCAGTCGAAGACCAACTTGTTCCGCATTAGTGTTTTTTCGCTCCACGGGCCGTAAAGGACCCAGTCAGAATCCGCCGGCATTCCAAGCAAAGGTGCGTCACGATCGGCGCCGGCGTCGTCCCATAATTCCAGGGCGTAACTGCGCTGGTCGAAGCTCGCCGAACTCTCGCCCCGCACATGAATTCCGCAGGGCCCGGCGTATTCGGGTTCGGTCATCAGGCTGGCCCGCCCGGATGCCACCTCGGGTGCGATGACCACCGCATAACCGGGGCGAAACGGGCGCGAGCCTCCGGTGGAACTATCCACGTTCACTCCGAAGCTATCCAAGAAGACCAAGGGCAGATTGGACTCAAAGACCTGGCCAGTCCCGACATAGTTAATGAGTGAGTCGTCCAGGAAGACAAAGGTATGACTGAGTGCGCGACTCGGGACGTAATCGGGCGCGAAGGTGCGCGCCTTAACCGTCGTGCCTTGAGAGAGGGCAATCGGGTGGGTATAGAGTAGCGAGTCGGGCCTCGGCTCAGTTCGATCCAGCGTGTAGCGCACCTCCGCACCGGGTACGTCCGGCGCCGTCAGAGTCAGCTCGATCGGTTCACGAACCAGACCTCCGATATGGGAGAAAACGGGCTCCGGGCAAAGGCCGGCCAAAGCGGGTTCCTGGGCGTTCACCGCACCGGGCGACGCCGGGTACATGAATCCGCGATGCCGCTCTGCCCCTTTCTCGCCGTAGCTCACGTTTAATTCCTGGGTTCCGTAGTCATATGCCGACGCCACGGTCTTCCCATCTGGGCGTACCAGCGCGAGGTAGCCACCGGATTTCGCGAGCTTGAAATTAGCGTGCGGCCAATGCGTCGGTGAGAACGCCAAGTCCCGGCCCGACGCGAATACGACCTGGTAGTTATACGAACTAAGAGTGACACCGCTCAGGCGCCATTTCGTTAGATTCTTTTTCGAATCCGTGAGGTACCAGCCTTCCAGAGACACCGGCGTGCTTGATCCGTTAAACAGCTCAATCCAGTCCGGCTTGTCAGCAAACTCATCTTCGAACAAGCCGTTGTCGGCCACGAACTCCGAAATGATCGGTCCGCCCGTATCGATCGCGGGCAGGGGCTGAGTGGTAACCTTAAGGTTGTCGATCCGCACATCCATGGCCGATTTCGTCGAGCGAGCGGTAAAGGCAAAGGTATCTCCGACCCCAGGGAAAACTCCCGAGGTTGGCAAATCGAGGCAGATCGATTTCCCATCATAGGTCAGATCGAGCCCGGCCGAATCCCAGTGAATCACCACCGTTCGAAAGCCAGAAGAATATGCGAATGGGCGAGGGAAATTGCCGACGGTCACACCGCTGACGGACACCCGGATGGACGAAGGATCTTCCGCGGTATCTCTCGTTTCGAATGCGATCGTGAGCCCTCCTGGCAACGGAGCGAAGCCTCCTTCTCCGGTACCCTGGTCAGCCGGGATGCGCCCAAAATTCACCGACCACCCTTCCCCCGGAGTGCCGGCTGTGGCGTCATCCATCAATACGCCGAACCTCAAATCGAAAGCACGAACAA
>DLVS01000067.1 GCA_003445095.1 Verrucomicrobiales bacterium | reverse complement strand
GCTGGGCAGGAACCCTCGATATCGTTAGTATGTCCAGCTTGGTGCGGCACCCCGAAACGGCGCCGCCTTCCTAATATGCCGTCTGAAACCACCCTCATCTCGGCGGTTGATCTGGAGGTCCGCTTCAATCAACAAGTCGTGTTGAACCGCGCCTCCTTTGCCGTTTTGGCCGGCGAGCGCATCGGCTTGGTTGGCCGAAACGGTTCGGGAAAGTCCACTTTCCTCCGCATCCTTGCCGGGCTTCGTGAGCCCGATTCCGGGACGGTCTCGCCGCGTCGAGATCTCGTGGTCAGTTACTTGCCCCAAGAGTTCGAACTCGATCCGACCCGCAACGTGCGTGACAACATCCGCGCTGGCTCGCAGCACGTGCTTGATCTGATCCGTGAGTTCGAATCATTGCCTGCCGACTCGCGCCGCCACGCCGAAATCGAGGAACGCATCGAAGCGTTGGACGGCTGGGGCTTGGATCATCGACTCGAGACCGCGATGTCGCGGCTCCACTGCCCGGACGGCGAGAAGCGCTTAGATAACCTTTCCGGAGGCGAAAAGCGCCGGGTCGCCCTGTGCCGAGCGCTCATTTCTCGCCCCGAGTTGTTGATGCTCGATGAGCCGACCAACCATCTGGACAACGAATCCGTGGAGTGGTTGGGCGATTTTCTGGAAAACTATCCGGGGGCATTCGTCCTGGTCACACACGACCGCTGGTTCCTGGATCGCGTGGTGAACCGGATCGTCGAACTGGCGGACGGCACGTTTTGGTCGCATGCCGGATCCTATGCCGATTACCTCGTCGCCAAAGCCGTTCGCCAGTCCACCGCCGAACTGGTCGAACACAAACGCCAAGTGTCTCTGCGCCGCGAACTGGAGTGGTACCGCACGGGTCCGCGAGCCCAGCGAACGAAGTCGAAAATTCGGATGGCCGCTTACGAAGCGGCCTCGACCGAAGCCGCGCCGGAATTCGAGCGAGAGATCGACCTCGTGATCCCACCACCGCCGCCCCTCGGAAATCGCGTCGGTGAACTAATCAACGTCGGCCTCGAGTTGGGCGGTCGCCGCCTATTCTCCAAACTGAACCTTCGATTCGCGGCCGGCCAACGCTGGGGCATCACCGGGCGCAATGGACTCGGCAAGACCAGCCTGCTCCGCGTGATCCTGGGACTACTACCGCCGACGGAAGGCGAAGTTCGGCCAGGGTCGCTGACCAAATTCAACTATGTCGATCAAGGCCGGCTGCAATTGAATCCCGAACGCACCGTGTTGGACGAAGTGGGTGACGGCACCGAATTCGTAGTCTTCGGCGAAGGACGACTTTCCGTACGGGCGTATCTGAAGCGATTTCTGTTCACCGACGATCGGCTAGTCACACCGGTGAAACTGCTGAGTGGGGGCGAACGGAGCCGGCTCCTGTTGGCGCGAATTCTCAAACGCGGCGGCAACTTCCTGGTGCTCGACGAGCCCACCAATGATCTCGACCTGCCGACCTTGCGGATCGTCGAAGAGGCATTGATTACGTTTCCGGGGGTGGTCCTCGTCGTGAGTCACGATCGCTACTTCCTAAATCGTGTTTGCACTCATGTTCTCGCGTTTGAGGGAGAAGGTCGGGTTAACCATTTCGTGGGCAGTTACGACGACTACTTGGCGAGCCAACCGCGCTCTCCCGCCAGCGTGTCGTCTCTCTGCGCCGGCGTCAGGAGCGATTCGGCAGCGCCCGTTCGCAACCCGGTAAAGAAACCACGCCGCTTGAGCTTCCACGAGCAACGCGAGCTGGCCGGCATCGAAGCCGCCATTGTGGCCGCCGAACAAGACGTAGCCCGTCTTGAAGCAACCTTTGCCGAGCCCGACTTTCATCGCCGACACGGATCAAGAACGGTGGCCTTGACCGCGGACCTTGAGGCAGCCCGCGCGGAATCGGCTCGCCTGTACACGCGGTGGGCCGAACTCGAGGCGGCCGCGCGACCGACCTAGTCAGCCGAGCACTTCGCCTTCCTACGCTGTCACCTTCCGTCGTCGGGCCGTCTGGGTGCCCATGTCTTGGGGGCGCACCCACCTGGATGCAGTGCCCGGCGCCACGCCGTGACTCTACTCCCAAGCACCGTAGGAAACGAGGGGACGAGAGTCTGACTTCCTTGGTCTCAGCGTGCGACGTAGGTTGGGGGATGGAGATGGAAACTCCTCAGGCAGACCCCCTTCGATTCACGTCCGGGTTGTGGAGGTCCAGCCTACTTACAGAGGTCTATTCGCTGCGACCTGCCAGCGAAGCTAGCACCATCAAAACGAGGCAACGCCAAATCTCTAATCTATGGATCCCGTTGCTTTAATCGTTGCCTTACTCAGTGGCTCACAGTCCCTGGCGTTCGCCCAGGGACGCCGATCACGGCAAGAACGCGGCTCGATAAAATCGCGCCGGGATTAGACTGGAGCTGGCATCGTCGAATTCCGCAACTCCACTACCGGGAATGACCTTGGTTTCGAGCGGTTGCCAGTCCACCAGATTGGTCGAGGCGTTGACCCTATAATTTCCGCCCGCGACTCCATGGAGGGTCGCGTGGAATTCTCCGGCCGACCATGTCGGATTGGAAAAGGTCGGAGTGGCATCAACCACGGTCAGGCGCACTCCGGTTCCAGAATAAACTGGATTCAGAAAAAGACCGCCACCAATCGCGCTTCCCATGACCACGCCAAAGACACCCGAGCGCGTCCTAGATGAAACCACTTGGAACGATTGACCCTCAACGGGAGAAAATCCTTCCGCCAAGCTGACGTCCAGAGCGCCGGAAAGCTCCAGATTGCCACTAACCTGGAGCTGGCCGAACTCGGCTCCGGGTATCGCGCCCCCGATCCCTAATCTCAACCTACTCTGTGGAGTCGGAGCCAGATTGCCCGCCACGAGAATGAAACCGCGGTCGATTTCCAACACTCCTGCCTGCTGGAAACTCACAATCTGAATGGTGTTGGTCCCAGTGCCCGACGACTTGCGATACGTCCCCTCATTTCGAAAAGTAGAGGTACCGCCGCCAGTCTGCAGGACCTGAACATCGGACTGCACATCCACGAGGGCGCCGGGTGAGTTGTGAAAGGTTGCGTTGTTTTCAAGGTTGAATTGCCCGCCGGTCCAGATTACGGAGCCGTTATTGGTAATCGCGCCGGTCATCAACGACTTCGGACTGGTTCCGCGAAGGTTTAAGGTGCTGCCGTTCGGAATCGTGATCTTGGCCGACATGGATCCTCCGATCCAGTCGATCGCTCCCTGGAATTCGGCGGCGCCTAGATAATCACCAGCGACCAACTGCAAGTTGGTCCCTACAATGGTTCGGGCAAAGGTAACGTTGCCACCGCTGGTTGCGATCGCTTTGACTCCCGGCCCGCTAAAGGACGTTCCGTCAAAACTATTAGCGCTGATGCTGCGGGTCACCACAACGCCCGCGTCGGCCTCCGCGTGGAATTGGTTCCCAACGCCCGTCGCCGCCAGAGAACTTGCCTCGATCCGAATCGTTCCGCGAGACGCTTGCAAGACGCCGTGATTGATCACACTGACGATCTGAATGGAATTCGTGCCAAGCCCGGCCGATTTTTGATAGGTCCCCTCATTTCGAAAAGTAGAGGTACCGGCACCACTCTGCAGGACCTGAACATCGGACTGCACATCCGTGAGTGCGCCAAGCAAGTTGTGAAAGGTTGCGTTGTTTTCGAGGTTCAGTTGTCCGCTCGTCCACGCGAGCGTTCCCGCATTGGTGATGACCCCACCTACCAGTGTCTTTGCCGCGCCATCGAGCGAGAAAACACACGCAGGGCTGAGCGAGAGTCGCATGTTGGAAATGGTCCCGCCCGACCATGAACCACCATGCACCACCGTCAGTACAGGGACGCCGTCACCTTGGAACGAGCCGCCGGAGAAGTTCAACGTGCCCACAATCGCCGCGGAATTCACTAAGACCGTGCCGGAGGCAACCGTGGCAACATCTTCGGGGCCGGGCACCCCTGGTGGTGTCCAGTTTTCGGGCGAACTCCAGTTCCCTGACCCCCCTTTCCACGTGTAGGCAATTTGAGCGATGGTTTGGAGTGGAGTTATCAGATGGACTACCGTCCACGTCACGATCACCCACCGAGAGACGACGGACAGGCACATGGTTGGGGAGATTGAACAGACCCCAATTTAAGCCCGCAGGTCAGGTCGAGAAGCAAAATTTCGTGGACCTGGTTTCATCCAGGGGTGCATCAAACTCGCTTTGAACTCTGGGGGAGCGGGTGGGATGAAGTTGAGGGTGTCCGGTTAGAATCTGGGCAGCGTGGAGAGCGAATCAAAGTATCATTCCGAAGAACGGGGAGATTGCTCTCGGCGCGCCGCGACCCAATGCTCGCTACCAGCGATGTGGCCGGTGTTGCAGCGGGAGTTGCGTGAGCAGGCGCGGCAGCCGGGAACCTACTGGCTGCGGGTAATCGCCGCGGGCGTGGTCATACTCTTATTCTGGCTCGCCTGGGAACGCGAAGCGAACGGCGGACAGCTCAATGGGCGGGGATACTTCATGGGGCTGCATCGGCTCTTGTTCTTGGGAATCTGGCTGGTCGCTCCCGTGCTGACCGCCGATTGCCTGAGTCGCGAAAAGCGCGAAGGGACCTTGGGGCTTCTGTTTCTAACGCCGCTTCGACCGGTGGACGTGGTCGTAGGCAAAGCCTTTGTCCACGCGTTGCGCGGCCTGGTGTTCGTGCTGGCCGTCATTCCGATCATGATTGTGCCGGTGCTGTTGGGCGGCGTGAGCTGGCTGGATGCCTGTCGAATGATGTTGCTCCAACTGGCCGCGCTCGGGATGGCACTGGCCGCGGGATTATCCGCCTCGGCGGTGACGGAGTCGTGGTGGCAGGCGCGGATGCTCGCGTTCGCCTTTGCGGTGTTGGGAGCAGGTGTGTTCGTGGCGCTGCACTTGGGAATTCATCTGCTCGCCATCCTGTCGCGTCCGGCGGTTCCGGGGATTCCTGACACTGCTGGAGGGATCGTTGGACTGCTTTGGGGAAACTTGCTGATTCGGCAAGGGTTGTTCGCGGGAAGAGGTTTTGATGGATTGTGGCAAAATTGGGGTGGAGCCGGCTCAAACTGGAATTCCGTTCGACTGGCACTGTGGTTCTGGCTCGCCGCCTGGCTTAGCGTCGGCGTGGCGATTCGCTTGGCCGCCCTGGGCATCCAACGGACCTGGCGCTCCCAACCTTCCGCCCGGGTGTCAGCCATTCGCCGGATATTTACGGAGGTCCAGGTGGGTCGGAAGTGGTGGCGCAAACGGCAGGTGGCAATCCTCACAGCCAATCCGGTGCGCTGGCTGCAAGGACGCACCTGGAGTGCTCGTCTGGGCGGTTGGATGGTGCTCGGGATGACGTTGACGGTGGTCGGCGTCTCCTTCGAAGCGCCACGCCAGACGGTCGAGGTCATTGGATTTTTTGCCCGGGTTCTTTTGCTGGGGGCCGCCGCGTTTGCGGCGGCTGCGAGCTTCCGGGTGGAACGAGAAACCGGTGCCTTGGAATTGTGGTTGGTCACACCCTTGAGTCCCGGAACCGTGGTGCGTGGGCGGCTCGCCGGCTTGGCCGCGCAATTCTTCGTCCCGGCGGTCCTCCTGGCTGCCCTACCGCCCCTTCGTTGGATCGGACGGGCCATGCTGGGCCAAGTCCCCCGGTCTCCATTGCCGCCAGTAGATTGGTTGTTGGCCGTGTGGATTGCCGCCACGCTCGTTTTCGGACTTGGCCTGGCTCTCTCGCGGCTCTCATTCGTGACGGCGTTTGCCTTAGGTTGGGTAGCACATCACGCCCCGTTTGTCGTCTCGGCGACGTTGGATTGGGTGAATGACGCAGCTCAGAAACGATGGAATGTCGGCCTGCCGCACTGGAATTTTGATGAGTTCATGACCTGGTTTAGCGGGCTGCTGGCGTGTGGAGTTTCGCTGTGGGGCGCCTGGTTCGCCCGCCGTCAACTCGCCGAGCGGCGCTTTATTCCGGAGGGAGCGAGTCCAGGCTTGTGGTCATTAGCGAAACTCCGTGAAGTCCGCGCGCCATGACCGTTTTGCCCGTTGTCGCTCGGGAATTGAGGGTAGCGGCTCGTCGTCCGTGGACGTATTGGGGCCGGCTCGTCGCCGGAGGAATCGCGGTGACGATGTCGGCGTGGATGCTTTTGGCGGGTCGTCGAGTGGGTTTCGAGAACAATGGCACACCGCTCTTTTTCATGATTGCGGTGATGGCCTTTGGTTTCACGTTGCTGGGCGGGCTGCTGTACAGCGCCGATTGTGTGAGCGGCGAAAAACGGGACGGAACTTTAGGGCTGTTGTTCCTCACTGACCTGCGGGGTTGGGACGTTACGCTGGGCAAGCTGGCCGCGACTTCGTTGGGAGGGCTGTATGGGCTGCTCTCGGTGATGCCGCTGATGGCTCTGCCACTGCTCATGGGCGGAGTCATGATCGGGGACTATGCCCGAATGGTCCTGTTGTTGGTGACCACACTGTTCTGTTCCCTCGCCGCCGGACTGTTGGCGTCAGTTCTAACGACGGACGTCCGCCGGTCCGTGTTCCTGACGTTTCTATTCTTGATGGTGATCGTGACGGTAGCGCCATTGGCTTATGAAACGATCACTTGGTTCGCTGCTCGATCGGCACGGCGATCTGGTTGGGTAGGAGTCTTAGTCGAGTCATGGACTCCACTTTGGCTCCAGAAGGCGACGCCTTTTGAGGCGTTTTCCCAAGTTCACGGCACAAGTTACGCCTCGGCGCCTTGGAACTACTGGTGCGGGGTAATTTATACGGGCGTGATTGGGATCGCCGCGTTGGCCTATTCGAGTTGGCGGCTGCCGCGGGTCTGGCAAGAAAAAGGCCTGGGGGACCCGCGCACGGGATTCCGGGGATGGTTAGATCGCAGGCGGTTTTCCGGATTGGCTGGAAAGGATCGATTCCGTACTCGCTGGCTCGAGGACAACCCCATCGCGTGGTTAAGCGGACGGCATTGGACCCGACGTTGGTTGGTGTGGTTCTTCTTGAGTGGAAGTTTGCTGGGGGCCTGGCTGCTGGGTACTTGGTCCAACGAGGTTGATTGGTGGAAGGAGCCGGCCGTACTGATGGTGATTACGTTCGGCATGCATCTAGTGCTCAAATTTTGGGTAGCCAACGAAGCGCCCCGTCAATTCCTCGACGATCGGCGCACGGGCGCGCTGGAATTGTTGCTGTCCACCCCGTTGACCGTAGCCGAGATCTTGAGCGGCCGTTGGCTGGCCCTTTGGCGTCAGTTCGGCGGACCCGTGGTCGCAGTGTTGTTACTCGATGTCGCAGGCCTGTGGTTGCTGGTCGCCTCAAGGAACGACGCGGGCGAGGAGGGAGAAATGATCGGAGTCTGGCTGTCCGCCATGACTGTCCTAGCGCTCGATCTTTGGGCGCTCGGATGGGATGGTTTGTGGATCGGATTGACCTCGCGGAGCCGCACCGCGACGACGTGGATGTTAGCGCGAATCCTGGTACTGCCTTGGCTGGCGTGGTTCGCGTACCTCACATTTGTCGGCTCGATGACGCAAGGATTTGGCGGGATTGGCACTTTCGAAACGCTGCTAATGCTTTGGCTGGCCTTCTCCGTGGGGAACAGCTTGTTCTGGGGACTGCGGGCGCGGCTTCTCGTCACGAAGTCATTTCGCGAGGCCGCCACGAAGCGAACCAACGCATGGAGCGGGTGGCGGCGAAAGCGCAGGGCAGATCTTCCCGACGCTTGAGCGGTTCAATTCTTGAACCGAAAGATTTGGGTGGGAACCGCTTCCACCGGGCGAATCGGCGGAACGGGCACGCTCAATTCATGGGCGATGAAAGCCAGCCGGTCGGCGCTTTCTTCAATAATCTTAGTTGTCGGTTTTCCCGCTCCATGGCCTGCGCGGGTCTCGATGCGAATCAACACCGGATTATTGCAGTCTTGAACCGCTTGGAGGCGAGCGGCGAACTTGAAACTGTGCGCGGGAACCACCCGGTCGTCGTGGTCTCCCGTAGTGATCAACGTCGGTGGGTAGCACGTGTTCGGCTTGAGATTGTGGTACGGCGAATAGGCATAGAGCGCTTTGAATTCGTCAGGACGTTCGCTGCTCCCGTAATCGCTGACCCAGGCCCAGCCGATGGTGAATTTGTGAAAACGCAACATATCCATGACCCCCACGGCGGGGAGACAGGCACCAAACAACTTCGGGCGTTGAACCATGGAGGCCCCAACCAGCAAACCGCCATTGCTTCCTCCCGAAATGGCGAGTCGCCGGGGAGTGGTGTACCGCTCAGCAATCAACCACTCGGCGGCCCCGATGAAATCATCGAATACATTTTGCTTTATCAACTTTGTGCCCGCTTGGTGCCAGTCCTCTCCATACTCACCCCCGCCCCTCAAATTGGGCACGGCGTAAATTCCACCCAGCTCCATCCACAGCAGATTCGCCGGCGCGAACGAGGGCGAAAGGGAGATGTTAAAGCCCCCGTAACCATATAGAAGCACGGGGGTCCGCCCATTGGGCTGGTGCCCCTTCTTGTGACTGAGAAACATGGGGATGCGCGTCCCATCTTTGCTTTTATAGAACACCTGTTTCGTCTCGTAGTCGGCCGGATTAAACGGGGCGTCCGGCGCTTTCCACAGGCTGGTCGTTCCATCGATGAAATTGTGCCGCAAAATTCGGGTTGGCGAAGTGAACGAGGCAAACGCGAAGAAGGTCTCTGTCGCGTCTTGGCGGCCAGAGAACCCGGACACCGTCCCGATTCCCGGCAACGCCAGTTGCCGTTCCAAATTCCCCTGGAGATCGAACAGCTTCACTTCACTGTAGGCGTCGCGGAGGTAAAGACCTACGAAACGCCCCCCGACTAATCGCACGGCCTCAAGCGTCGCGTCAGACTGGGGAATGATTTCTCGCCAATGCTCCCGCTCCGGATGCGCGACATCGATGGCGATGAGCCGGCCTCGAGGAGCGTTCAAATCCGTTAGGAAAAACAACGTGGTGCCAATATTACCGGCGAAATTGTAGCTGGCGTCAAAGTCGGTTAGAAGCGGCTCGACCGGCGCATTGGCCCGAGTCAAGTCCTTGAAAAAAACTCGGTTCTTGGTGTCGGTCCCTTCCGTCGCGGGAATGACCAGATATCGGCCATCTTCGGTCGTGAGCCCGGTAAAACCCCATTTCGGTTGATCCGCCCGGTGGTATACCAACACATCGTCGGTCTGGGGCGTTCCCAACCGGTGATAATACAGCTTTTGGAATTCGTTGATCTTGCTGAGCTTCTCCCCTTCCGGCGGAGCATCATAGCGGGAATAGAAGAAACCCAAGCCATCGACGGTCCAACCGCAGGCCGAGAATTTGACCCAGTTCAAGACGTCGCCGGTATCTTGGCCCGTAGCAACGTCACGAACCCGCCATTCCTCCCAGTCCGACCCCGCCATGGACAACGCGTAGGCAATCTTGGTCCCGTCGTCGCTCGGCGCATAAGCCTTGAGCGCTACCGTTCCATCGGCGGCCAATAGATTCGGGTCCAGCAGGACTGTCGGCGGCTCATTCAGCGCTGTCGCGGAATAAAGGACCGTCTGATTTTGCAGTCCTTGGGCGCGGGTAAAGAAGTATCGAGCCCCTTGTTTCACGGGTACGCCATAGCGGTCGTAGACGTACAATTCTGAGAGCCGATGCTGGAGGGGTTCGCGTTCGGGCAGTCGCTCCAAGAAATCAAACGTCACCGCATTCTGCGCCTCGATCCATGCGCGCGTGGGTCCACTGTTCTCGTCCTCGAGCCAACGGTAAGGGTCGGAAACGCGAGTGCCATGATAGACGTCGACCACGTTGGAGATAGTCGAGGCCGGATAGGCAAGCGATTCGTGTTTCACGGTAGGCGTCGAAATGCAGCCAATAATCCCGGCCAAGCCAGCGGCCGCGGCGGTGCCGGTAACCCAACGGAACTTCATGAGCGGTAAGTAGTCCGGGGAAATCGCCCAGGGCGCAAGCGATTCGTCAAGTTTCCGCCTCTTCGGGACGGCGGCGGCCGTCTTCGAAGCTGCCGCCTCAAAATGTCGCCGAATCACGTGGCGATTGAGACGGCGTCATCAACGACCGGTCAGCCACTACAGTGACCGCCTCCGCCCGTCTTCGCCTCGCCAAGCGGCGACTTCCCCGCACCTAAGATGCGACCAAGCGTCCCTCACAACGCTCTTCAGCCCACCGTTACAGCAGCGCCTCTTCGCCTTCGAGGAAGCCGTGGAGCTGCCGGAGACGAGTCGGATGCCGCATCTTTCGTAGAGCTTTGGCCTCGATCTGTCGGATACGCTCGCGAGTCACCTTAAACTGCTTACCCACTTCTTCGAGCGTGCGGCTGTAGCCGTCGACGAGCCCGAAGCGCAGTTCCAGCACCTTTCGCTCCCGTTCAGTCAAAGTGTCGAGCACTTCGGTCAGCCGCTCCTTGAGCAAGCTGTACGAAGTCATGTCCGAGGGGTTCTCGGCCGACTTATCTTCGATGAAATCGCCGAAGCTGGTGTCATCGGAATCACCAACCGGACTCTGCAGGGAAATCGGCTGCTGAGCCATCTTGAGGACGGCTCGGACGCGCTCGACCGGCATTTGCATCTCGTCCGCAATTTCTTCCGGAGTGGGCTCCCGGCCGAAATCCTGAATGAGTTGCTTCTGCACCCGCATCAGCTTGTTGATCGTCTCGAT
>DLVS01000173.1 GCA_003445095.1 Verrucomicrobiales bacterium | reverse complement strand
GAGTTGGAATCCCCCGCGACAATCGGCCTTCAATCCGGAACGTCCTGGACCGATATCAGTGTCGCTGGCGACCGGGTCTTTCTGGCCGGTATGATGTCAGGCATCTCGGTCATCGATATCGAAGACCGGCAGCAGCCTCGGCAAATGCTGAACCGGCCTCTTCCTGCGCCGGGCGCACTCAGCGTGGCCGCTACTGCCGGATTTGTTTTCGCGGGCTCGGACGTTGGCCCGGTTACCGTGATTCGGACGCGCTCGGGACTGCCGCAGAGCATTGGCTTGCCCGCTGAATCGGAGCTGTGGTTAACCAACGGCCCAGTCACCCTGGAGCTGGCGGCATCCACCACCTCAGGCCAGGTGCCCACCTTCCGGTTGTTCGACGGCCCCGCGGTCCTTTCGGGTAATCAGCTCACCATAACCAATAACGGCATCGTCTACGGTGAAGCGACCGTTCCAGGGAACGAGCAGTTCTTCGAGGCTCGAATGGAATGGTTCATCAGGGCGCAGAAACTTGCGCAGTCGATCACCTTCCGCCCGCCCGCGATTTTCGGGTTGGCCCGAGGGTCGCTCCCACTGGTCGCCACCGCGTCAAGCGGTCTTCCCGTGACGTTGGAGTTGGTTTCCGGGCCAGGAACGCTGGAAGGCAATCGGCTAACACTCAGCGCGGTGGGCACGGTCGTCGTGCGTGCTGTGCAGGCCGGCGATATTGCTTATCTCCCGGCGGAGTCCGTGGTTCGCGAGATTCAAATTCTGGATCTGCCGGAGATTGTGGTTCAGCCGTCTCCCACCAACGTCGCTTCCGGATCGCCAGCGGTTCTGGAAGTCGTCGCGACCGGAAACGGAGTTCTAGCCTTCGAATGGTATCGGGACGGCGTTCGGCTCCCCGGTGAAACGTCGGCGAACTTGACTCGATCAACCGTCGGTTCGGCTGACATGGGCCTTTATCATGCCGTGGTTCGGAACGATTCTGGCGGCGCGGTGACGAGCAGCGTCGTTTCCTTGACGGTGGATCTTCCCGGAAGCGAAGTGATTCTCCGACCCCGCGGCAGCATTCCGCATCGGGCTCAACCCACGTCGTCGAATCCAGGCCGAATCGAAGTGCAGGGCCGCCACGCCTTCGTGGTCAATCAGGCTCTTCCGGCGTTGCAGATCGTGGACATCAAGGATCCTGACTTCCCGACGCCAATCACGACGGTTCCACTGCTCAGCACGCTCCGACAGGATTTGGCACTGAAGGATGGATACCTGCTGTTGGCGGAACGTGAAAAAGGGATCGGAATACTCGACGTGCGGAATCCGGAGAAACCGATACGCCTATCCAGCTACCGGTTCCCCCAAAATCGGGCGGACGTCGTCACCTTGAACGTCGTTGGAAATCGCGCGTTCGTGGGCAATGGCAGCTACGGATTCGCCGTACTGAACGTGGAAGACCCGACCCGCCCGGTGATGATTTCCGCGTTGGATACGTCAGGTCTCGCTGCGGGGATCTGGTTGCAGGACCAGTGGGCCTATGTTGCGGATTGGGCGAGCGGACTAAAGGTTATCGACATCGCCAATCTTTCAACGCCGCGTTTGGTCGGACGTTATCCAGCCCAGGACGCTACGGTATATTACTACGATCTCGTCGGCAGAGGCGGCTACGCCTACCTGACGCGTGAGTTTTCTGGCTTGCTCACCTTTGACGTTCGACAACCGCTGGCACCCAGCTCGGTTCAGACCAACCGAGGATCCATTTTTGGCTTGGAGCTGGCCGGCCAAACGCTCTTTGCCGCCGATAACGCCACTCAGGCCGGCGCCCAGCAAACGAGGGGCATCCGCCTGTTCGACGTGAGCCGCCCGGAGGCCCCGCAGGACATTGGACGTTTTGCCGAGTGGGGCCGAGTGGACGGCATCCGCTTGGACGGAAATCGGCTGTTGGTCACGGGAGACCGCTTCGGGATCGTCGACTTGGAGTTCCCCCGACGTGCTCCCGCGTTGGTGATCGAGCCTCGGTCCCAGGTCGTGCGACCAGGAGAGGTGTTGAGTTTGACATCCATGGCGATTGGCGGGGAACCGCTTTCGTATCAATGGTGGCATCGTGGGTCGCCGTTGCTCGACGCCACTAACCGCACCTTGGCTCTAGGAAGGATCACGCTTGCCAACGCGGGAGACTACGTCATCAAGGTTCACAACCCCTGGGGAACGGTCGAATCTGCCCCGGCTCAGTTGAGATTCGACCAGCGATTGACGTGGGACTTGATCGAAACCAACACCCTGTTGCGACTACAACAACCCTATCCACTCACCGCTACCTCGGACAGCGGACTTCCCATCACCTATCAAATCCTTTCCGGACCAGCGATGCTGGCCGACGGACAACTCGTGGTGACCAACGTGGGCGCGGTGCGGTTGGCGGCGACTCAGCCGGGCGATGAGGTGTTTCTGCCAATCTCGCGCGACTGGACTTTCAACATTGGCGAGGTCCAATTTCGGGAGCGCGGCGTTTGGCCGGAGTTCACTCCCGGCGACGCTGTAGCGGTGGATGTCGAGGGAACAGTTGCCATCGTGGCGGTCCGTGAAAGTGGCCTCTTGGCGTTGGATATCTCTGACCCCGCGAAACCCCGCCTGCGTGGCCAGTATTCCGGGCAGGGCGAGTGGACGGATCTACAAGTGGCGGAGGGAATCGCCTACGCGATGAACTCGGTCCTGGGTTTGGTCATCGTGGACTTTCAGGATCCGGCTCACCCGCTTCTACGTTCGACAATTGGCGGATCGCGAACGGAGGGTCGGGTGACCGTCGCCAATCGGATCGCCTACCTTCACGGTCCCGGAAGCGAGCTCCAACTGGTGGACGTCAGCGATCCGGCGGCGCCGACGTTGCTTTCGACGAATCCAAATGTTTACTCGCTAGACGACCTGGTAGTGCGCGGCAGTCGGGTATTGGCGACAGGACTAATCGCCTTGGGCCAGATTTTGGACGTCAGCGATCCGCGAAACCCCACCAGAGTTTCGGTCATTGAAGCGTCCACTCCTGGCGTGTCGATAGCCGCTCACGACGATTGGGTAGCCGTCGCGCGTGGTGAGGCGGGCCTCGATATCTTGCGGCTTGAAACCGACGACACGCTGGAACGTCTCGCGCACCTCGACCTTCCAAACGGGGCCAGTCACGTCGAATGGAAGGGCCAGTATCTGTTCGTAGCGTCAGGACCCGATGGATTAGTGATCGTGGATGCCACGGATCACGCGCAACCCAAAGTGGTCACCAACACTGACTCAGAACTCCTTACTCGAGCTGGATCGTTTCGAATCATTGGTGACCATGCTTACGTCACCGATTGGAGCCGTGGGCTGGTGATTTACGACATTCAGGTTCCGCCAAGCCCACATGAATTGGGCTGGTTTCCCACCGCTATCGGCGGCGTCGGAATCCGGGTTCAAGGCAACTACGCGTATTTGTTGACCGGACGGTCGGGGCTGACGGTTCTCGACGTGAGCGACCCGGATCGTCCGATCCGAATCGGGGGCGTGCCTTCGCGCAACCGATCGCTATCCACCGTCGGGAACTCAGTGTCGGTCGGAGGGAATCGGGTTTATTTCGCCGATGGCGACGCGGGAGTGCAAATCGTGGACGCTGCGAACCCGGAGGAACTGGTTCCGATCGGGGTGGTCGCGGGAGCCTCGCTGGCGGTCGTGGCGACCGACGCTGCGCTGCACATCGCGGATGCAGCGTCAACGATCCGGACTTGGGATGTCACTGACCCCTCGAATCCAATCGTTCTCGGGACTGCGCCGTTCCAAGTGCGCGACTTCCAAGTCTCCGGAAATCGGCGAATCAGCGCGGGCATTCGGAATCTTTGGGTCGAGGATGTCACCGTGCCCGACAATCCGATCACCCTGGGCACCGCTACCCTTCAGTCGGTCAACCTCACCAGTATAGATGTGGCAGGCTCTCGGGTGTTTCTGGGGTCGAGTTTTGGGTCGTTAATTGCCGCGAATGTCTCGAATCCGCAGAGTCCGTTCGAGGAATCGCGACTCAACAACCTCGGCCAGTTTTCCG
>DLVS01000374.1 GCA_003445095.1 Verrucomicrobiales bacterium | reverse complement strand
ACTTGGAGCGCGGCTAATGCGGCGGTTGCTTGCTGGATCCTCGGGCTTTGTTAGCGTCAGGCCTTGATGAACCACCTTGCGAAGGCTGTGGCATTCTTAGTTGCATCGCTGCTCGGCCAAAGCCCCTGCCTGGGGGCAGAGCGAGTGTTCAACTTCGCCACAACTCCGCTGGGCAAAATGCCTGAGGGCTTCAAGGCGTTTGTCGCGGGCTCAGGTCCACCGGCGAATTGGCAAGTGGTCTTGGCCGATGTGCCGTCCGTGTTTCAACCTCTCCTTGCTCCGACCAACGCCCCAACTGCGAACCAACTCCCAGTGCTGGCCCAACTGTCTCAGGATCCCACGAACGAGCGGTTCCCGGTCCTTTACTTCGATGGTGAGCGCTACGGCGATTTCACGTTCACTACCCGTTTCCGACTCGTGCGCGGGGCCGTCGAACAAATGGCCGGTGTGGTGTTTCGGTTACAGGACGAAAGGAATTTCTACGTCATCCGAGCCAGCGGCCTGGGGAATGTCCGTTTTTACAAGTTTGTCGCCGGCGAACGTTCCACACCGATCGGCAACGATCTGCCGATCAAGCGAAACCAGTGGTATGAGCTAACCGTCCGGACCGTCGCCAATCGGATTGACGTCTTGCTCGACGGGCAGCAGGCATTCCCGACACTGACCGATAACTCGTTTTTGGTCGGCAAGGTAGGTTTCATGACCAAGTCCGATGCGGTGAGTCAGTTCCTCGACCCGAAGGTCGTGTACCAACCGCTGGTGACTGTGGCCGAAACACTGGTTCGGGATACGCTGGAGAAGCAGCCGCGTCTGTTGAATTTGCGGCTCTATGGCAAGACGTCTTCGCGGTCGGAACTGCACGTCCTGGCGGCGAAGAACCCTTCCGAGTTGGGGTTGGCGGGGACCGATGTAGAAACCCGTGTGTTCGAGACCAACGAGACGTTCCTGGGCAAAAATGAGGATGAATTTCTCGTGACTTCGCCTTTACGAGATCGGAACGGTGAGGTGATTGCGGTGGTGAAGTTCTTCCTGAGACCGTTCGCCGGTCAAACGGAGGCGAATGTGGCGGCTCGCGTATTGCCCACGGTGCGCTGGATGGAATCCCGGCTGGCGGCGGCTGAAGGTTTGGGGGAGTGAGCGAAGCGAGTCGGACCGGCGTTAAAGCAAAAATCGAAACTCGCGGACCGTCAGCCGTGACGGCCGGTTCTTGATCTTCTCTTCGGCGTCGTCAGGTTTGGATTAGTCCCACGCTTGCAACTGGCAGGCGCAATGCTTAGGAGCCAAATATGAAAGACGCTATTTTCTTCGAACGGGATGGCGTGCTCAACCTCTGTGAGGTTCAGGATGGCCAGCAGATTGTTCCCCTGCGTCCGGACCAATTTCGGACCAACCCACTCGCGGTCGAATGCCTTCCGGTGCTCAAAGAGGCCGGTTTTCTATTGATCGCCACGACCAACCAGCCTGCGGTTTCTCAAGGAATTCTCGCGCGCCGAGATCTTGACCTGATGCATGCCAGACTTCGCCGCCAACTGCCGCTCGACGATATCTTGGTATGCCCATACGACGATCGGACCCACCCTTGCTGCAAGCCGCAACCTGGCATGTTTTTGGAAGCAGCCTTCAAGTGGAGCATCGATTTAGATCATGCGTACGTCGTCAGCGATAAGTGGCCCGACGCCAAAGCGGCCCAAGTCGCGGGTTGCACGAGTGTGTTGCTGGAATCTCCTTGGATTGGCCAAGATCATCACGATTTCGTAGTTCCTAATTTGCGGGCGGCCATTCACAAGATTCTATCCTTGCACGCGAATTGGCGCGGCCTGCCGATGCTCGCGACCGCGTGATCCAAGTATTCCGAACTCAGTCATTGCAAGTCGCAACGAAGCCCTCGCGTTTCACCAGACTTCCTCAATCAGTCCAGGCTGACACCGTCAAGCGGAGTGATCTTTACCTCCACTTCCATCCGGCGGTCAGTGGTGCCGCGGTAGTGACCTCGAATCGGAGCAACATCTGCATAATCCCGGCCCACTCCGATTTTGACATACGTCTCGTCCGTCGCCCGATTGTGCGTGGGATCGAGTCCCCGCCAACCGATGTCCGGAATGAAGACTTCGATCCACGCATGGGTAGCGCTCGCGGTTTCCGTGGCCAAGTACCCGCTCACATACAGGGCCGGAATCTTAACCGACCGGCACAGCCCTAACATCACATGCGCGAAGTCCTGGCAAACCCCCGCGCGCTGTTCGATGACCTCGCGCATGTGCGAATGGACATGCGTGCTCAGCGGCGTGTATTTAAGGTAGCCGTGGACGAAGCCCATTATCGCTACCGAGGCTTGCCACATGTCGGTTTTGCCTTCGATGGCATCGAGCGCGAGACGCCAGGTGGACGGGTCCAGATCGACGTAGGAACTGTCCAATAGATAGTCGAAACACCGTTCCGAACGGCCGGCCTCGGTGCGACGACTTAGGGGGGCGGGCGTAGCGTCGAGGGGCAACATCAGTCTCCGGGTTGAGACGCGCACCGACGACTCGATTGTTAAGGCCGAATGGGACTCGGTGACTTCAAAATGGTGGACCGCGTTCTTGAAGAAGTCTTCGTACCTTTGAACAGGACGAATAGGGTCAACCCGCAGCTTGAACGACTCCACGGTTTGGTGCTCGTTGGTGACCGGTTCCAGCCGCAGCTCGTTAAAGCTGTCCTTGACCGGCGTCTCATACGAGTAGCGCGTGCGATGGAGAATGTCGAAGCGCATCAGCAGCCGCGGAGAGTGCTCAGCCAGCGCTCGCGTGTCGAACGACGAGTGAAAATTCTGTCGGTTGGTTTGAATCACCACGCCTAGGCCTCTCGATGCTCGATTTGATCGGAAGCTTGTGCCTCGATCGACGCCCGAACGCTCAACCGGAATCGATCATGAAGTCCTTTGCTACAGCTCTGCTGGTCGTAACACCGCTCGCCTTTTCGGCCGACCTAAACTGGAACACCTATTTGGGCGACAAAGCGAGCAGTCACTACTCGACCCTCAACCAGATCGGTCCCCGCAACGTGGCCACGCTCGAAGTGGCTTGGACGTACCACACCGGTGGTCGGGACCCCAACAATCGCTCTCAAATCCAATGTAATCCGCTCATCATCGACGGCGTGCTGTACGGGACGACTCCCGACCTGCAGTTGTTCGCCGTGGCCGCTGACTCAGGGAAGGAACTTTGGCGCTTTGATCCCGCGTCGGTCAAAGGGATCACCAAGGGTGGCGTCAACCGCGGCTTGGTTTATTGGGCCGACGGCACGGATCGGCGAATTTTCTATGGAAACGATCATTTCCTGCACGCGATCGAGGCGGCAACCGGCCACCGTATTTCATCCTTCGGCGACGGTGGATCGGTTGATCTGAAGCACGATTTAGGTCGCAACGTCGGCCCGCTAGCTCTGCAATCGACCACACCCGGCGTGCTCTTCGGCGATCGGTTGATCATGGGCATGCGCCTCGGCGAAGGGCCGGCGCCCGCGGCCCCGGGCCACATCCGCGCCTACGATGTCCGCACCGGCAAACTCGCTTGGCGTTTCAACACGATTCCGTTCCCCGGAGAACCCGGTTACGACACCTGGCCTCCGAATGCTTATCAGTATGTCGGCGGGGCTAATGTCTGGACCGGCTTCGCCCTCGACGAGAAACGCGGCTTGGTCTTTTGCCCCACCGGATCAGCGGCGTTCGATTTTTGGGGCGGCAATCGGATTGGCCAAAACCTGTTTGCCAACTGCCTCATCGCCCTCGACGCGAAGACGGGGATGCGGATTTGGCATCAGCAGCTCGTTCATCACGACCTCTGGGATCGCGATTTGCCAGCGCCACCCAACTTGCTCACCGTCACCCACGCCGGGACCAAGATCGATGCGGTCGCCCAAGTCACCAAGTCCGGCCACGTGTTCGTCTTCAATCGGGAAACCGGCGAACCGCTGTTCCCGATTCATGAAGTGCCGGTACCGATGTCGGACCTTCAGGGTGAGTCCGCTTGGCCGACGCAACCCCTTCCCAGCAAGCCCGCGCCGTTCTCACGACAACTGTTTACCTACGCTGACATCACCGACCTCTCTCCGGAAGCGCATCGGCAAGTCCTGGAACGCTTCACCAAGATTCGTCCGCACACGCCGTTTATGCCTCCGAGCCGCGAAGGTACGATCATCTTTCCCGGCTTCGATGGCGGGGCGGAATGGGGCGGGGCAGCAACCGATCCTGACGGTATTCTGTATGTGAATGGCAATGAGATGCCCTGGATTCTCACCATGGTGGAAACCAAACGCCAAGGCACCGAACCGCTGGCAACAGGCGAAGCCATCTTTACGCAGATCTGTGCCGCGTGCCACGGGCTCGACCGCCAGGGCAATCAGGCGCAAAACGTACCCCCACTCACCGGCGTAGAAGAGCGCTTGAAGAAGCCCGACGTCCTGGCGCTTTTGAAGGCGGGCAAGGGAGTGATGCCTTCATTCGATTTCCTCACCGAAAAGCAGCGCGACTTAGTCGTCGATTTCCTTTTAGGCAAAGCGTCCGCAGCCACTCCACCCGCGGGCAGCCGGAATGAGGAACCCAGCGGCACCGACGTACTCGGTGCGATTCCCTATACGATGACCGGTTACAATCGTTGGCTCGACACGAACGGGTATCCGGCCATCAAACCGCCGTGGGGCACGCTGAACGCGATTGACCTCAACACCGGCGAATATCGATGGCGAGTGCCGCTGGGCGAGTGGCCCGAACTCGCCGCCAAGGGAGTGCCGCCAACCGGGACCGAGAATTATGGCGGTCCGGTAGTGACAGCCGGCGGACTCGTGTTTATCGCCGCGAGTCGAGACGAACACCTCCGCGCTTTCGATCAACGGACCGGCAAAGAATTGTGGAAGGCCAAGCTGCCCGCGGCTGGGTATGCCACACCCGCGACTTATTCTGTCAACGGCCGCCAATACGTCGTTATCGCCTGCGGCGGCGGCAAGATCGGAACCCGCAGTGGTGACGCGTATGTGGCTTTCGCATTGCCTCCGAAATGAGTTCGCCGGCCGCGAACAACCCGGATCGGAGTTTGCCCATGCTTGATTGCGTGCCTTCTTAGCCGGACGTGGAAAATCCACCTGTCTTGTTCGGCTTAGAAACCGAGTTCGGCATCGCCCGCGACACTGACGGCGAATACGACGTGGTGGCCGATTCCATCGCCTTGGTTCGCGCTGTGACTGTGCCCGGCGTCCAGATGCGCTGGGACTATGAATGCGAGGATCCCCACCAGGACATGCGCGGGTTCCGGGTCGAAGAACTGCGGCAGGACACCGACGAGGCGAACTACTTCGCCCAGGACGCCGCACGACCGATGAGCTTCACCGAGATCAAGAGCGATCTGGTCCTGGCCAACGGCGCCCGTTTCTACAACGACCATGCCCACCCGGAATACTGCACTCCCGAATGCAGCACACTTGATGAATTGATCGCCCACGACCGGGCTGGCGAACGCCTGGTGATGGCCTGTGCCGCTCATTTGAATCAACAGCGGGGCGAGCGCCTTCTGTTGTACAAAAACAATACAGACTTCCGCGGCCACAGTTATGGCTGCCACGAGAACTACCTGCTCCCGCGCCGACTCGGCTGGAACACGCTGGTGCGCGGGATTGAGGCATTTTTAGTCACGCGACAGATTTTTGCCGGCGCCGGAAAATTTGGCTGGGAGGAAGAGGATCGATTCGTTGGACCGGGATTCCAGATCAGTCAACGCGCCGATTTCTTCAGTGAATTGCAAAGTGTGGACACGATGCAGCGGCGGCCGTTGATCAACACCCGCGACGAGCCTCATGCGAACCCACGCCAATGGCGCCGGTTCCACGTCATTC
>DLVS01000150.1 GCA_003445095.1 Verrucomicrobiales bacterium | reverse complement strand
GAAGGCGTCAGCGGCTGGGAAGCCCTCGAACAAAAGGCCGTTCAACTCCAGGCCGATGGGAAGACGGTTCTCTTCGTCGCGGTGCAGGGCCGTCCTGCTGGAATCCTCGCCGTAGCTGATCCCATCAAGTCCACCACCCCCGAGGCCATCCGCGAACTTCATGCCTTAGGTCTGAACCTCGTCATGATCACGGGGGACAACCGGCGCACCGCGGAAGCCGTCGCCAAGCGCCTCGGCATTGACACCGTGGAAGCCGAAGTCGAGCCGCAGGGCAAAATCGCACACGTCCAAAGGCTCCGCGCTGCCGGCAAAGTCGTAGCCATGGCGGGCGACGGCGTTAATGACGCTCCGGCGCTGGCCCAAGCGGATGTCGGGATCGCCATGGGCACCGGCACCGACGTTGCGATGCAGAGCGCCGGCATCACGCTGGTCAAAGGCGACCTTCGCGCTATTGCCAAAGCCATTCATCTCAGTCGCGCTACGATGCGGAACATCCGGCAGAACCTCTTCTTCGCCTTCATCTACAATGCGGTCGGCATCCCCATCGCCGCCGGGTTGCTTTACCCGATCTTCGGGTGGCTGCTGAGTCCGATGCTGGCCGGAGCCGCCATGAGCTTGAGTTCGGTGTCGGTCATTTCCAACGCCTTGCGGCTGCGTCGCACACGGCTCTCAAGTCATTTGGCTACCACCCCGGGGTAACTTGGATCTTTTCCCTCATTCTCCCAGTTTGCACACCGGAATGGGCCGCGGAACACTCAATGGCCATGACGATGGTGCAGGTCGGGGTAGTGGGGATGGGAGTGAGTGATCTCTTCGTGTCGATGAGAATGGCTGTGTGGTTCACCGGGCGGGTCTCCCGGCTTGTGGACGTGCTGGTGGTGTGCGTCGTGCGTGTGCAGGTGGTCGTGCTCCAGCGGTTGGTGCCGATGCTGATGCTCGTGCCGTTCAGTCAGATGCAGCCAGACGCCCGCGGCCATAAGGACAGCAGCCACGAGCAAGCCGACGGTCGGCTGGTCGTCGAAGAACACCACGGAAACACCGGCCCCGACAAACGGTGCGAGCGAGAAGTAGGCGCCCGTCCGCGCCACTCCGAGATGGCGAAGAGCCAGGACGAAAAAAGTCAGACTGAGCCCGTAGCCGACGAAGCCAACCACCCCGGATGCCACCAACATCGGTATTCCGGGAATCTTCCCGCCCATGAGCAGTCCCAGCGTGGTGTTGACACCTCCAGCGCACAGTCCTTTGAGCATTGCGATCTGGACCGGGTCGCTGGCGGAAATCTTTCGCGTCAAGTTGTTGTCCGCCGCCCACGCGAGACAGGCGGCGACAATCGCGAGGGAATTCCACGGGATACCCAACGCCGGATGCCCCAACCACGATAACGCCACAGCCCCGGCGGTAATGCACACCATCCCCCACGCGATGCGGCGGTCGAAATTCTCGCGGAAAACAAACCATGCCAACAAAGCGGTAAACACTCCCTCCAGGTTCAAGAGCAAGGAAGCGCTGGAAGCAGGCGTATTCATCAGTCCGATCATCAAGAGTGCCGGCCCCAACACACCACCACAGAGGATGGCAGCGGCTAACCAAGGCAGGTCGCGTTTGGTAAGTTGGGCTTCTAGGGCACGTTCGCGTGAAGGTCGCCAAAGCAGTCGAAAAGAGGCGAGCCCGAGCCCGGAACCCAGATACAGCAGGCCGGCCATCAATGCTGGCTCGACGGAAACGAGCAGATGCTTCGCCAACGGCGTGCTTGCGCCAAATAGAACGGCCGCCGCCATGGCGTTGAATATCCCGGGCGAAAAGCGTCTCGGATTCTCCTCGGTCATGATTCAGGTACCTGGTCGCCGGGGTTATCGAGCAGGTTCTACAAAAGCCGGTGGGCCGTCAGCGGTCATGGGTGCGGTGGATCGGATGTCCTGTCGGTTCGATGATGATCGGCCAGAAACCGCTCGCCATCTTCGGGATTCATGAGGCGACTGATCGCGGTCTCATGCGCGAGGGTCTCTTCAGGAGTATGGTGGGGACGTTCCAGCAGAATTGCCGTACCGTGGAATCTCTCCTCTTCTTCGCGGGCCAGTCGCTCCTGAATATCGGTCAGGTGATATCTTGCCCTCCAACCAGCCAGGGTTCGACGAATTCGAGCTTCATGGCGGAAATGAAGCTCGATGGCAACGCCAGCACCGAGCAGCAGCGGCACGGCCAAAAAAATCAGGCCGATCCCAAGCCGGTCACGACGAGTCAAAATCGGTCCGGCTGGCTTTTGCCGGCTGCCGTTCCGTCGCTGTTTTCCAGCTCGGCTCATTCCGGTCTGTTTCCTCTGCTCAGTGTTCGCAGATGCAGGCGTATTCGGGCCGCTTGCATTCGTTGCATGTTGCGAGGTCGAGTTTGAATCGAAAGTTCTGGGGTTTGGCGTCGGATTTGGCGCGCACCTGCACTACAAGGTTGTAACCGTCACCGGCCGGGAGCGGCGACTTGCTCTTCAGGGCGTCGCCAGACTTGTCGAATTCGACCTTGATCTTCCCCTCCTTCGCATCGGCGAGGACGGTCACGGTCTGCTCCCCGACGGCCACGGGCTTCAGGTCGTCGCTGAAGAAGCGGATGGTCACGCTGCGATCCTTCTCCACGAAGAATTCTGCATGGGGTTCGGTTTCGAGCAGACGGCCGCCATTTGGGCCGCCCTTGTGTTTGTGGGCGTGTTCGGCTTGGTCACCTGCCCTTTCTGCGGCGACGGCGGTGAAGGCTAGTCCAGCGCAAAGGCTGGCGGCCAAAGTAAGGATGCGAAACGAGTTTTTCATATATTTACTCAATGCGACTGGTTTACTGGAAAGCCCGACGATAGCGGTGTGCCATCACCCGAAGACGCGCCCGCCTGACCAGGGGGAAGCGATTTGAAACGGCGTTCCACCCACTCGTAGAGCGTTGGCAGCACAATCAGGGTAAGGAACGTGGATGAGAGGATTCCACCGATGACGACGGTCGCGAGTGGTCGCTGCACTTCACCGCCGGCGCCATGCGCCAGGGCCATCGGGACGAAGCCGAGCGACGCGACGAGGGCGGTC
>DLVS01000701.1 GCA_003445095.1 Verrucomicrobiales bacterium | reverse complement strand
AGCCTCCTGTTCACTTCCGGAAAGCTGACCAATTCCGCCGAAGGAGTCATTGAAGCAAAGACCGGCTCCGGTGGACCTCGATCCATCACCGGTCATCTGGTCAATCAAGGGCTGGTTAAGAGCGCCGCCGACTATTTCCCCGTCCTGGGCATCTACGAACTGGACGGCGGGGTGATGGAAGGGTTCGTCGGGGTGGGCGACAACGGAGAAGTGCGAGTGACCAAAACGCCGCCGACCCCGACGTCGGTCGTTTTGTGGGGAGGAACTCAGCTCACCACGGACAACCTACCGGGCGTCGAGCTGTGGGTTCAAGGTGGAGGCAATGCCAACGGCGCGGTGCTGACGATCTCCAGCAATGCCGTTAACCGGGGGATCATTCGCCTGGAATCCGTTAGCTCCACTTGGGTCAGCCTCCTGTTCACTTCCGGAAAGCTGACCAATTCCGCCGAAGGAGTCATTGAAGCAAAGACCGGCTCCGGTGGACCTCGATCCATCACCGGTCATCTGGTCAATCAGGGGCTGGTTAAGAACGCCGCTGAATCTGGCTATTTTCTCATGCAGGGCATTTACGAAGTGGACGGCGGAGTTATGGAAGGATTGGTCGCGGTTGATCACACGGGCGAAGTGCGAATTACGAAAGCGCCGCCTAATCCGACCACAGTCCCAATGTGGGGCGAGACACGACTGACCACCGACAACCTCCCAGGCGTTGAACTCTGGGTCCAAGGCGGTGGCAACGGCGGCGGCGCGGCTCTGACGATCTCCAGCAATAAAGTTAACCGAGGCATCGTTCGCCTGGAATCCGTTGGCTCCAACTGGGCTAGCCTGCTAGTCGCCCCAGGCGGATTCACCAACGCGAGTACCGGCAAGCTCATTAGCGCTGTTGGAACCAGTGGTCCCCGCCTTGTTCAAGGAGCCATTAACAACTTCGGAGTAATCGAATGCTGGCTCCCAACCTCCCTTGGCAGTTCCAATGCGAATCATCTGAACGGAGGGACCATTCGCCTGCTCGACGCTGCCCGAGTTGAGTGGGTGGGAAACTCAATGCTCAACGACTCGGCCGGCCTCATTGAAGGCGGCGGCACTCTCGCCATTGGTGAGGTAAGCTTCGAAAATCGGGGAACTCTAGCGGTCGCCGGCACCCTCGGCATCGAGGGCACCTTGCTGCAAACGGCGGGGAATGTTCGCTTGAACCAAGGTGCTTTGGTTGCGAACCGACCGATCCAATTGATCGGAGGAACCTTGGTTGGGCCAGGAACGGTTAGAGCAGACCTCGTGACTGGCGCTGATTTGTTCCCCGGCCAACCGCCCGGCTCACTTGTGCTCACCGGTAACCTTCGAGAATTGCCCTCCGCTCACACCCGCTTCGGTCTGGGTGGGCTCACGCCCGAGGTTGACTTCGTTCCCTTCAAAATCAGCGGGTCGGCCCAGTTTTTGGGAAAGCAATCCCTCACTTTAGCAGGTGGGTTTGTGCCCGCGGTAGGTGATCGATTTACTGTGATGACCTTCGGAAGCCGTGGTGCCAGCACTGGGTGTCTGGTGGGCCGACGAATCGCCGATGGTGTCCTCTTTGACCCAGAATGGAATCCGCAAAACCTCACGCTGGTGGCGCGGATGGCCCACGTGGGAGAGGAGCCTTTGATATCATTCCAGTTTTGCGGCGAAGCCGCGGTGCATTTGTTACTCGAAGCTTTGCCCGAACTTACCTATAAGATTGAAGCCTCGCCCGATTTGCAGGAATGGACCGTGATTGATTCGCAGTCCAGTGACGATGGCATCATTGAATATACGGATCCCGAAGGAAGCGCTCACCCGCAACGTTTCTATCGGGCCGTTGCTCGGTGAGTCGAAGTCACGCAAGGTGCATTGATGTGACAGGCCTCCTCGGGATCTTGCTAACCATGGACACCGTCAGAATGTCGGAGGCATTCATCAGCGATTTTGGCGAAAGAAGCGACCACTTGCGGCCCAGGGCCCGTTGACCCCAGACGAGCGCTAGGCGGGCCATCCAGAATCCGAGGCAGGTGAGAATTGATCGTTTCATTGTGCCCGGTGCGCAGCCTCTTGGGACACGACGGTTGGTACCTTGGTCAACGCCCTTGGGTTCTCAACTTGCCTCACCAACGGAGCCAGTAATATCCAGGCGGCACTGGGGCAACCGAGTCCAACCCACGCACGTGTTCCACAGGGGTAATCACCGACCAGGCCGCGCCCAACGAATCGCGGAACTCGATTTCGGGCCGAGGCAAAGTTGTCGGCCAAACGAGCTGCGGAGCACTGTCACCCGATTCGATTTGTAAGGAGCGAGGCGACGAATCCGCAGTATAGACTCGCACATAGTCCACGAGCATCCGTTGTGGGAAGACCGTCGTTCGGTCAGGACTGCCCGGGAAAGCACCGCCCACCGCCACATTCAGGATCAAGAAGAAGTTATGGTTGAACACCCAACTCCGCCCTGCTGGAAGGCTCGCGGGTGTGGCCGTGAAGAAGAGTCGATCGTCAACGAACCAACGGACCCGATCCCTTTCCCACTCGATGGCATAGACGTGAAAGTCATCCGCGAGCCTTCGGCCACCCGATAAGGTGAAGGTGCTTCCCACGTTCGCGCTTCCTGAATAGCCCGGTCCATGGAGGACTCCGTGCGACTTGGAGGGTTCTCGGCCGACGTTTTCCATGATGTCCACTTCCCCGCAGTTGGGCCAACCGACCGTCGGAAAGTCAGTGCCGAGCATCCAGAACGCTGGCCAGAGACCTTGTCCGTAAGGAATCTTCGTGCGCACCTCGATTCGACCGAAAGTCCACGATGCTCGCCCGAGCGTCTTAAGGCGTGCCGAAGTGTAGTCTTTCCGCAAACCGTCCGAGCCCGTGAAGGATTCGGCGCGCGACTCGATGACTAAATGGCCGTCTTCAATTCGGGAATTCTCGCGGCGAGCGGTGTAAGATTGGAGTTCGCCATTACCCCAACCGTGGCCGCCGATATCGTAAGTCCAGCGAGACGCCACCGGCGCCGAGCCGTCAGGCTGGTCGAACTCATCATTCCAGACCAACCGCCATCGCGGTTCTGCTGCCACGGGCATAAGGCCGGCCCAGAGGAGTAATGCGGCGAAAAATACGGGAAAGGTTCGCGTCCAACGGCAGGCGCGCACCATTGATTTCGGTCGGTCGGTGTCTCTACCAGTTTTCACTGTGTCATGGACGAATTCGTAACTCAAAGTGAGGTAAGTGAAGATAGGCATCACCGGCCAAGTTTGCAGTCGGGAAACGCGATTAGTTCCCGGGGATTTACTCTCCCGTTTTCGTATCCGGGACGCACCAGAGCAAACCGGGCTTGTTTTGGCGTTGTTCGCGCTGGAAATCCTCGAAGCGGATAAAGTGGACCTGTCCGCTGAACCCGGTGATCACGGCGCCTTTTTTGTGCCGACGTCCCACGCCTTCCTGATCGTTTGGATATTGGCTGGCATCATGTCCCACATTGGGACCCCAGATGCCGCCGAAATTCTTGATGTCGGGCTCCCACATCACGTAGGCCGCCGGGTTGAAGGCCCCAAGTTTGTAGCTGCGCGGTTCCAACCGACCGAAGCCGCCTACCGCTCCATTCATGATGTAGCTTGAGAGACGTTGCTGACGTTTCTGCCAGGAAATGTGATTCGTCCGGTCGAGCGGGCAGTTGTATACCTTGCGTACTTTTAAGTATGGCCAGTACAGACCGGCTTCAATGAATTGGTTTTCGTTGGTCTTAAGCGGATCCGGAGCCCGCCCGCTCGTGGGTTGGTACAGCCAACCCCGCGTCGTGTTGCCCCAGTTCGGCCACGGCATGTAGTCGGCGCTATCCCCGGCGTACAGAGTCATGGCGATCGCGAGTTGCTTGTTGTTATTGACGCACTGAGTTCGGAACGCACGTTCCTTGGCGTTGGCCAGCGTGGGCAAGAGCAACGAAGCGAGAATCGCAATGATCGCAATCACGACCAGTAGCTCGATCAAGGTGAAGGCGCGCGTCGACCCAGGGGGCTCGGATTCGGTAGCGGAGCAGAAGCGATCCATGACGATTCCTCGGCTGACATCCCGGCTATAGGAAGCGGCCGGTTCTTCGGCAAGCACCGGTTTGGGTAACTTTTCGGTGACGGACGTGGGATTGCCGCCTCGGGCGCTCTGCGCCTCGGCAAAACGCTGGCATGAACTCAGTGCTCGCGTATCGTGGCCTGGTCGTCACGGTGGGTTGCGGCGCAAAAGTGGGAGTCATTTTTCTGCGCCCGAAATCATCGGACCTCACCTAGATTTCTCGTTATGCCTGAAGCCGCGAAATCCGATCTCTTCGTGGGGGTGGATCTTGGAGGCACCAAGATCCTCGCGGGCGTGTTCACGCCTCAACTAAAACTCCTGCAAACGGCCAAGCTCAGCACGAAATCCAGCCGCGGATTCGATCCGGTCGTCGAGCGCGTCGCGCGGTGTGTGCGGGATGCGGTGGATGAAGCCGATATGAGCGTCAAGCAAGTGCGCGCCGTGGGAGTGGGTGCGCCGGGCGCGGTGGATCCCGAGTCGGGAGAAGTGATCTTTGCACCCAATTTGCAGTGGAAGGACGCGCCTCTGAAAAAAGAGCTCGAACAACTCTTGGAGATTCCGGTGTTCGTCGAAAATGACTGCAACGCCTGCACGTTGGGCGTCCACGAGGTCGAGCTCAAAGGCAAACCTCGCAACATGCTCGGCCTGTTTCTCGGCACGGGAATCGGCGGCGGCCTGATCCTTGAAGGCAAACTTTACCGCGGCTTTTCCGGAACTGCGGGGGAGATTGGCCACATGGTGCTTCAAGTCGGTGGCCCCAAGTGCGGCTGCGGTAATAACGGTTGTTTCGAGGCCCTGGCCAGCCGCACGGCCCTCTTCCGTGAAATCCAGCAGCGGGTCAAAGACGGAGAGAAAACGGTACTCACCGAAATGTTGGGCGCGGAGCTCGATGACCTGAAAAGCGGAGATCTGCGGAAAGCGATCCGCAAAGGCGACAAGCTGGTCGAAAAAGTTCTCGAAAGCGCGGCCGAATTCACCGGCATCGCGGTGGCGAATTTGATCAACGTGTTCAACCCAGAAGTGATCGTGCTCGGCGGCGGGGTGATCGACGCGCTCGAGGACGAGCTGATGGCGATTATTGTCGAAACAGCGCTCGACTACGCCATGCCTGGCACCACCAAAGGGGTCGAGATCATCGCCTCCGAGCTCGGAGACAACGCGGGCATCACTGGCGCGGCGGTGTTGGCCAAGCAAAGGTTCAAATAGTCAATCGCGCTCCCAGATTACTGATGGTCATCCCCGTTCATTTGTGGAGTTACTTTCGCGATCTGGCGGGCACGGCACAGTTAGTGATCGAACTTCCTCCCGGCGGGTCGATTGCCGATCTGCTCGACGCGGTTTATCAGCAGCATCCGCGCCTCGGAGCGTTGCGGAATTCGACCTTGATTGCGGTGGGAGTCGATTATCAGGGGCCGTCTTACGTGCTTCAACCGGGAGACGACGTTTCCTTATTTCCGCCAGTGCAGGGCGGATGACAGTCGATCCGAAAGTTGATTCGCATTTCCAGGCTCCATAAACCGCAGACGAGGTGACGAGACTCTAACTTCCTTTGCCCCAACGTGCGGCTACGCGCCCTGGGTTCCAGATGGAGCCTCACGTCGGCTCCTACGAAGTTCATGGTCTCGATTCACATCCCGATTTCGGAGGTCAGGCCTCCATTAACCAGAACTATGGACTGCGCTGGCAAGCGCAGCGCGACGGCCCTTTCGGCCGGCTGAACCAGCTCAGCATGAATTGGCGCTCCGGTCTGCGGTCCACGTGCCGCGGCAAAGCGGTTACGCCGC
>DLVS01000799.1:9967-10777 GCA_003445095.1 Verrucomicrobiales bacterium | reverse complement strand
TTCGTGGACGGCGTCGATGGTGGTACCGCCTGGGCTGCATACGGCGTCTTTGAGGGCTCCGGGATGTTGACTCGTTTCCAGCACCATTTTGGCGGCGCCCAACAAGGTCTGCGCGGCGAGTTTCTGGGCGATTTCGCGTGGCAAACCTACCGCGACCCCTCCGTCGGCCAGCGCTTCGATCATGAGAAAAGCGTAAGCCGGCCCGCTTCCGCTCAGTCCCGTCACGGCATCGAGCAGCTTCTCTTTTACCGCAAACGCGATCCCCACGCTTTCGAACAAGCGCAACGCCGTCGCGCCGTCTTGCTCCGTGGCTGCCGCGCCTAAAGCGAACGCCGAGGCCGAAGCACCTACCAAAGCGGGGGTGTTGGGCATGACCCGAACAAACCGCTGCCCGGGAGCCGTCTTTTCCAATTGAGCCAGCATCACTCCCGCGGCGATGGAAATCAGTAGATGCCGCTGAGGATCAAGTGCGGTCTTCAGTTCCGTCAGTGCGGGAAGGATTTGGTCCGGCTTGACCGCAAGGACCAAAACCTGGGCAGCTTCCGCCACAGCGCGGTTAGTGGGCAGGATATGAGAGTGGGTGGCGGCGGCAAACGTGTCCGCAGCCACCGGAATGACGTCGCTCGCAAACAGGTGATCCGCCTGCACCCGGCCGGCCCGCAAGAATCCCAACGCCAAGGCGGTGGCCATCTTGCCGGCGCCGAGGAACCCAATGGTCAGTTCGGACATCGCGCGGTTTGGTAGCAATCCCGCGCGCCTCGACCAAGCAAAACCCGCAATCTTGTGACTCCTCCTCGCTTCGCCAGGCCC
>DLVS01000799.1:0-9844 GCA_003445095.1 Verrucomicrobiales bacterium | reverse complement strand
CGTCTGGACCCCTACGGACCCTCAAGATCCGCAAATCGCCGCTGACAGCGCGCCGGGGCCAACTATGGTCGGTCAGCAATGTCAGGAGTCTTTTTCAATTTCCTGCAACGTTGGCTCGTGACGATCTTGGCGGTGCTGGTAGCGGCCTGGCTCGTACCCGGGATTCGTTACGACACGGCAGTTACCATCTTTCTCGCCTCGCTCCTGCTCGGGTTTCTCAACTCGTTCGTGCGCCCCCTCCTGCTGATTTTGTCACTTCCGTTGCTATTGGTGACGTTAGGCTTGTTTGTCCCGGTGCTGAACGCGCTCTTGTTAATGTTTGTGGGGCGTTTGGTTCGGGGGTTTCAGGTTGACGGCTTTTGGCCAGCGCTCTGGGGCGGCCTCGTGATCAGCATCGTTTCCATTACTATCAATCTGCTCCTCGGACGCGGCGCTCGAGTTCAAGTGCGACGTGGAACTCCTCGTTCACCGGGTGACAAAGGCGGCGACGACGGACCGGTCATTGACGTTTGATTGGTCGGGTTGTAGCGGCCGGATCCGCCTGAAGGAGACGCCGCTCAGTCCCCGAGGAGACTCTTGAGCGCGGCGCGCGCGGCATCGGCCCGTGAATCCGCACCGGCCTTAGCCCAGATACGAGGCTTGAAATCGAAGTACTCGCAGAAATTGGCTTGGTCCTTGTGTTCGACCGGTTCCGCTCGGCCGTCTCGGCATTGGTGAGCCGAGCGAAGATCATGGAAATTGCAGTTCAAGCACACCCGCAAATCAGCGCGACATTGCGGGCAGGTCTCACTGCGACCGGGCAATTCTCGAAACGTCCAAACCCAGCCGCACCGATGGCAATGTCGTGTCACCCGGGTGACGATATCCAGACCCCGACTGGAAAGTCTAGAGAGGCGTGGTCTCAGCCGTATCCATGCAGTTGGATTGGGGAGCGCGCCCGCCCCGGGCGCAGTGGCGGGCGCCCCGCCCGCCACACCGCAGCGCGTAACGACACACCAAACGGTGGACGACTCCACGCGCGTCGCGCGGACGGCGAGGCGCCGTCCGCAACGCCCGGGGCGGGCGTGCTCCCCATTTTCTACTGCATGGTTACGGCTCGTTTGTCAGTTGAGCAAAGTGATTGGTCCCTGGCCTCGGCGGTGACTCGTCGAAAACCCCCACGCGACGTCCGGGCTACTTTCCAGCGTTGCCGCTGTGGGGTTCGGTAAGCTATCAACGGCCGATGCCAAGCACCGGAGACCGACTTCGTTCGGAACGGGAGCACCGCAAGTTGACACTTTCGGAAGCCGCAGAAGCGACCAAGATCAAGGGCGACCACTTGCGGGCGATCGAGGCCGGAGACTGGGCGGTCTTTACCGCCCCAGTCTATGTTCGTGGTTTTGTCAAAACCTACGCCCGCTACCTCCGCGTGGACGAACACGAAATCGTGACGCAGTTGGACGAAGAATTGGCCGGCCGAGGAAGTTTTGCCGAAGGCGGCGGTTCCCAAGGATTGCGGCGAGGACCGCTGGATGCCGTCATGCTGAAGCTCGCGCTCGTGCGCTGGCAAATCTTGTTCCCGGCCCTGCTTGGTTTGACCCTGATCGTCGTCGCAGTTTGGGCCTGGAAAGCTTGGAAGCAACAACCCCCTGCCACGATGAACATGCCGCCGGCTCGACTTTATCAGCCTCGAACCAGCGCCCTCTCCGCGACGTTGCCATTGCCTCCTACCACCAATGACGCGGCCGGACGTACCTCGCGATAGCCATGGTGTTCCTGTCAGCCGTTGGCGGAGGCTGTGCGCCCGCAAGGTAGGTCCGGATCCGAAACTCGTGCGCAGAGCGAACACCGACCGGCTGTTCAGGTGCGCCGCTGCCACCAGCTTCGGGGTGCACGCGTGTCCAAAGATCGTTTTGCTTCCTACTACTGCTGACGCTGTGGATTCTTGGTCATCGCTTCAATGAACGTCCCGTTCCTCAATCCCGGCGCTCAATTCACCGCGCTTCGGACTGAAATTCTCGCCGCGGTCGAAGCAGTGCTCGCCGGGGGGCACTACATTCTCGGCCCGAATGTCGCCGCCTTGGAAGAAGCCGTGGCGGCGATGTGCGGCGCCCGGTTCGCGATTGGCGTTAACAGCGGGTCGGACGCCCTGACGCTGGCGTTGCGTGCCCTCGGGATCGGCCCGGGCGACGAAGTAATTACGTCTCCATTTACCTACATCGCACCGGCCGAGAGCATCTATCAACTCGGCGCCCGGATTGTCTTCGCAGATATCGATCCCCGCTACTTCACGCTCAATCCGACTGAAGTCGCGAGGCGAATCACCTCCAAAACAAAGGCCATCATCCCGGTCCATTTGTTTGGCCAGGCGGCTCCGCTCGACGCTTTGAAGGAATTCGGATTGCCGTTGGTGGAAGATACAGCGCAAGCCATCGGAGCGGAATACCAAGGTCGCCCCGTCGGAAGCCAGGGAACGCTGGGGTGCCTGAGTTTTTACCCCACCAAAAACCTTGGCGCGGCGGGTGACGGAGGAATGGTGCTAACGAATGAAGCTGCGTTGGCCAAAACGCTCCGGATGTTGCGAGTTCACGGCGTCGAACGCCGGTATCACCATGACCTCCACGGCTGGAACTCGCGGCTCGATGAACTTCAGGCGGCAATCCTCCGGGTGAAATTGCCTCATCTAAAGGCTGGCAATGAGCGCCGCGGAGTTATCGCGGCGAGGTACTCGAGCGGCTTGGCGGGACTTCCGGTGGAACTGCCGGAAACATTGCCGGGTTCGTCTCACATTTATCATGTCTTCGCCGTGTTGCTCGATCGCCGAGATGAGCTGCAAGCGCACTTGGCGGCTCACGGAGTTTCCGTGCTCATCTATTATCCGGTGCCGCTGCACTTGCAGAAGTGCTACTCCGACTACGGCTGGAAACCCGGTGATTTTCCGGTCGCTGAGCAGATCTCTCAGCGGATTCTCCCCTTGCCGATGTACCCAGAGCTGACGGATTCGCAGGTCGACTACGTCATCGAGTTGATTCGAAAATTCTTTTGATGACCCTAGAACCGCGGATAAGACCCAATGGACGCCGATGATCGCAAGCCAACCAACCTCCCCGGAACGGCGAGACCTCTTTCACGTCATCGGTATCTGTGTCCATCCGTGGTTCCAATTCGTTTTTCTAGGAAGATGACTTCAACGAGCCAGTCATCGAGATTCTCACTGGACTGCGATCGCAGGAGCCCAGCGAGTCGAGTGAGACTTTTGTTAGCGTTGGCCGTATTCGCATCGTCTTGGCCACTCCATGCTGCCGACCAACCGCAGTTTGGCCAGGCGTGGTCGCGCAACATGGTGTCAGCCGAGAAAGGGCTCCCTAGCGAGTTCGACCCGGCCAAGGGAAATCACCTGAAGTGGACCGCCGCGCTGGGAACCGAATCTCATTCGACTCCGGTCGTCAGCGGCGGCCGAATCTTTATCGGAACGAACAATGGCGAGCCTCGCGATGAACGACGTCAAGGCGACCGCGGCGTCCTCATGTGTTTTGACGAACGCGATGGCAAACTTCAGTGGCAGTTGGTGGTGCCGAAGCGCGAGGCGGATCCTTACTTCGATTGGCCGAAGTCAGGCATTTCTTCCCCGGCCACCGTGGAAGGTCACCGGGTTTATCTGGTGGATAACCGAGGCGTGGTCTTGTGCCTCGACGCACGCGGACTGGCCAATGGCAACGATGGACCGTTCCGGGACGAAGCGACTTATTTCACTCCGCGAGGCACGAACGGCGCGCCCGAAGGTCCAGTCGTCGAACTGGGACCATTGGACGCCGACATTCTCTGGAAGTTCGATCTGACCCAAGAGGCCGGGATTTGGTCACACGACGCCGCGCACAGCTCGATCCTGATTCACGGCAATCACCTGTATCTCAACACCGGCACTGGGGTGGACAACACGCATAAGAAAATTCGCACTCCGGACGCGCCGAGTCTCGTGGTGCTCGACAAAAACACCGGCCAATGGCTCGCCACCGATGGGCTGGGGATCGCGCCCAAGATTTTTCATTGCACTTGGTCATCGCCGTCATTGGCTACGGTGGACGGTCGGGAGCTGGTATTCTTCGCGGGCGGTGACGGAGTGCTCTACGCATTCGAGCCACTTCCCGCCGGATTTCGACGCGCAAACTCCGCCAGTTCGCCCGAAAAACTTCGTCTCGCTTGGCGTTGGGACTTTGATCCGACCGCGCCCAAAGAAGACATCCACCGCTACAACGGCAATCGCGCCATCAGCCCCAGTAACATCTACGGCTGTCCTGTTTTTCATGACGGTCGATTGTATGTCGCGGGCGGGGGTGATTGGTTTTGGGGCAAGAACGAAGCCTGGTTGAAATGCATTGATCCGCGTGGCCAAGGAGAACTCTCCCCCACGAATCGAATCTGGGAATTCCCGGTGGGGCGTCACACGATCTCCACTCCCGCCGTTCAAGACGGACTGGTCTTCGTCGCTGATTCGATGCGCCAACTTCACTGTGTGGACGCGGTCACCGGCCGAGAAATGTGGAACCAAGAACTGGGCGGTGAGGTTTGGGCGTCGGCTCTCATTGCCGACGGTAAAGTGTATGTAGGCACTCGGCGCGGTGACTTCTGGGTTTTCGCGTTAGGGCGAGAAAAGAAGATCCTGAGCCAAGCCCAGCTCGACGGACCAATCAGCGCCACTCCCGTCGCGGCGAACGGCGTGTTGTACGTGGCGACGCAGACGCGACTGCACGCCTTCGCGAACAGTGCCGGGCGACCATGAATGATTGAGCGATTTGCCGGTGACTCGATGGTAAGTTCGTAAACGTTCGGCGCATCGATTTCCTGAGCGACTTCTGCAGCGAACTGCTCGTCGGACAGCTTAGATAGAGCAGAGTCACATAGCGTCTCTGAATCGACGATCTTGAGTCTTTGGAAGACTAACCTTGAAGAGCCTTCTCGATCGCTTTCCGGTCGGATGCCGTCATCGTCGGTGCGACGGCTTCCAGCGTTTTCAAGAACACCGCAATTTCCGCAATTGTCACCGGGTAGCCGATGTTTTGCCCCGTGGCGTCAAAGGAGTCTCCCACCTTCGTTCCGTCCGGCTTCAAGAACGCGAAGAAGGGAATGCCGGCTTCCGCGCCGCCGAGAGACCTCCGGAGTTCATTTCCCTTCGGCGTATTAAGCTTCGCTTTGTCGCCTCGTTCATCGACGACTACGTTGACGGTGACAAAATGCTTGTCCCAAATCGCCTTGACCGGGTCGTGCTCGAGGACTTGGTGTAGCTTGCGACACGGTCCGCACCAACTCGCTCCGAAACATACGAAGACCAGCTTCTTTTCTTGCAGGGCGGCTTTGTTGGGTTCGTTGAGAATTGAACTTTGAATTTTGTCCGGGGCCGCTGCCCACGCCGAGAGAGCACAAAGGGTAAGTAGAAAAAGGCGCTTCACAGGAGTGCGATTCAAAAGGCAATCGCCTCGACGATCCAGCATTCTCAATGCCTCAAATCCAGCCCACCTCCGGAGCCGTGATGCTGAATTCGGAGTTTAGGATTGGCAAATGACGACTCGGAAGTGCGGTGGAGCGGCAGTAGTACGGTCTTCGTTGGCGCTGCGGAGTCATACTCTGTACCAGCCAAGCTGGACGCTGGACGATCCACGAGGATGATGAACGCGATGAATCTATCGCAGGGAGCGCAAACTAGGTCGTGGGTCCGGTTGGTGACTGCAGCCGCCGCTTTGGTTGGAACTGTCCCGAAGGTGTTGTCGGATTCATTCTCCCGAGCGGAGCTGCGAAGGCGAATCGCCGTGAGGCTTGGTCTCAATTGATCTATCGACCCGGGAATTGGCGAATTCGCTGAGAACTACCGAAAAGGCCATCGAATCACGCCTGGCGCGCTTGCGAAACAAAATCAAGTCGGCCGTGCTCGTTCGACTTCAACGGGAGCCCCAAGATGGAACAGAATGACCTACTAGAAATACTGGCGCCAGAATCAGGCGATTCGGTGTTCACCGAGTCGCTCGCCAGCACCCTGCAAGCTGTCCGTGGCCGCCGACGACGACGCAGCGCTGTTCAGGCTGCGGGCGGCTTAGTCATGGCTGTGACCGCTTTATTGGTCCTCCAAGAGCGCGTGCAGGACCTCGGGACTCCGTCGCGCTCGCGTCCTCCAGAATTGGCAGCGGCGTCAGAGGTTATTTCAACGATCTCCCTTCCGCCTGGAATGATTGTCGAATCCAGTTCGGACTCGCTCGATTGGATCGAGACCAGTCCCGCAGAATCGATCGAGCTTCTCGACGACGATGAACTTCTCAGCCTGGCGCCGGGCTGCATCGGGATTACGCGGCTCCATGGTCACGCCGGAGTGATGCTGTTGTGTGATGAGTTGCAGAGGCATTATCGACCTGAATAAGAGAGGCAAACCAAAATCGTGCCGGCGATGGATGTGGCCACGGAGAAGCTGACGACGCGGAAAGCGATTCGGTTAAAGACCTCCAGAGAAGACTCCAAGGTCGCCAGTGCCTGAGCCGCAGCTCGCTCCAAGCCTTCATCGAGCCGACCCGCCACGGCACTCGCGGCAATGATTCCTGACAGGTTGGGAGGTAACAGCGAAGGCTTGAGGAAGGCATCGTCGAGCCCTCCGTCCTGCTCCACAACCGTTCGCACCTGGAGCAGATCGCGTCGGACCACAGAATTTCGCACGGTCTCCAAGGCGTGATTCAACATGCTGATTACATCCATTCCGCCGGCAGAATATAAGAGACGGAAAACGCTTAAGAAGAGCGACAACGACAGGGCGATCTCAACTTCGCGCACGACCGGAATCTCCAGTCGCAGACGGTCCAACATGGTCTTCACCAGTGGAATCCTTCCAACCAGCCACCCAGCCAATCCCAACACGAGGACGGTCCCTGCGGTATCGCGAAGGAACTGCCCGGCTTGGACGTAAAGTCCAAAACCAATGTACAGGGTCAGTCGTGCGGTCCACCCGACGAGCACGCCTATTAGAGGGAAGAGCCACGCCTTACGCACCGCTTCCATGGCGGGCCCCAGACGACGGCAATAGTTCTCGACCAAGCGAAACGCCTCCACTTGGTGGCCACTGAGTTCACCCGCGGCGATCAGTGGCAGAAAAAAGTTGGGGAGCGATCGGCCGGCGGGGATTAGTGCTTCCGAAATAGGAAGACCTTCCCCGCACACCTCGACAGCTTCCTCGACCATCCGGTGAAATGATGGGGCGTTCACCGTGGTTCGGCTGAGCCAAAGCGACCTAGCGGGAGGCAAACCGGCCGCCAGACACGTTGCCATCGAATCTGCAAACCGAGCCAACGCCCCAAGCCTGAGGCGTCGGTAGAACAAGAGTCTCGGGTTCATCGTCGCCGCTCCAACGCGGACAGATCTCCGGTACGCCGGACCGTGATAGCTGGATCTCCAATCTATAATCTCAAATGAACGATCCGGCCTACTTCGGGAACCGCTTGTCCGGGTATTCGGGACGTGCCGGAACTGGCCTCGGGTCTTTTGTGATCAGTTCCTGAAGGTGCTTGATCGCCGCCTCTAGCTGGGCATCGCGACCTTCGAAAGTTTCGTGAGGCAAGTTGTCCACGACGATGTCCGGATCGACTCCGTGGCCTTCGATGAGCCACTGGCCCTCGGGGCCGTACACGCCAATCTCCGCGGCGCTGGCCATGCCGCTATCCACGAGCCAACGCTGCGCGCTCAACCAAACCTCTCCGCCCCAGGTTCGCGTTCCGATCACCTTCCCGAGGCCCAACCGCTTGAAACCTTCAGTAAATGCTTCGCCGTCGCTGGCAGTGCGCTCGTTGCAGAGCACGACCATGTGACCGCGGAAGGCGTATTGCATATTCCACGTCGGATTGCCCACGCGCGGCTGCCAGTAGAACCAGGCCTTCCGCAGCAGTTTTCCCAAGATCCAGGAATCAATGTTGCCGCCCCGATTGTTGCGCACGTCGATGATCAGCCCCTGCCGATTGAACACCGGATAATACTCACGCGCCCAATCGGCGATATTCTCCGAACTCATGGCGCGCAAATGGAGGTAACCGATCTGACCTTGGCCCTGCGCGTCGACCATGAGGCGCCGGGAGTATTCCCAATCGTCGTAGCGCAGGTCCGCTTCGCGCTGGGTGGTAATCGGCTTCACGATCACGGGTCGAACGGCATTGGTTCCGCCCGCGCGAACGTCCAGCAGGACTTGTCGCCCCGCCTGATTGCGGAGCAGAGGATCCAAATGCCGCTCCGTCTCGGCGGATCGGCCATTGATCCCCGTAATGACGTCGCCGACTTGCACGTTCGCTTCCGGCCGGCGCAACGGCGCGAGGGCATCCGGATAGTTCGGGTCGCTCTGGAAGATCCGCTCCACCCGCCAACCTTTGGCGGCGTCGTCGCGGGCAAATCGGCCGCCCAGCGAGGCCGGATTAATCTGGTCCGGACCGTCGCGCTCGTCGCCGAAACGCACGTTGACGTGAAGGGTCGATAATTCGGCGGCCATCTCCGCAATCACCTCGCTGAGTTCCGACCGATCACTGACGCGATCCACCAGTGGTAGGTATTTTTTGAGCACGGCCGTCCAGTCCAGGCGGTGCATGTTACGGTCGTAAAAGTAATCGCGCAGCATTCTCCACGATTCCGTGAAGATCTGCCGCCACTCTTCGCGGGGAACGAGGGGAAAAGTCCAACCATCGAGGTTAAACTTGTCCTCCAACTTGGCCGGCGCGCTCGCCTCACTGGATATCACGTAGAAGTTGTCTCCCTTACGAATGAGCAGCTTCTTGCCATCAGCGGACAATTCGTAACTGCTAATGTCCTCTACCAACGTCTTAGGCTTGGGGTCTTTGTTCGTGAGTTCGATCTCACGCAGATGACTCTTCGTATCAAAGCCCGTATCGCGGGCGACCCACAGCAGATGTTTCTTCGTCACTTCCAATCCGCGGTAATTGCCAGAGGGCACGGGCACTTCGAACAGCCGGGTCTCGAGTCCGGGCAGGTCGATGACCAGTGGTTTGACCGTGGACTCGGCATCCTTCTTTTCCTCTGATTTCGCCGCGTCGCTCGCCTTGGCCTTCTCATCGGCAGGCTTGTCGTCCTTTGATTTTTCCGCCTTCGGCTTCTCGTCCTTGGGTTGATCCTCTTTAGGTTTCTCCTCTTTCGCTGGTTTTCGACCGTCCAGTTCTGTGGGCTCTTTGAAGGGCCATTCGGAATCCGACTTCAGTGCGAGGGCAAAAATCTTGGTGATTTCGGTGAAGTAAGGATCCGGTTGGCGCGGACCCCAGGGGCTTCCGACCAGGGTGCGAAGTTGTCGATCGCTCAGAAAATAGAGCCAGTTCCCGTCGGGCGACCACACCGGGCTGTAGCAATCCAATCGGTCGCTGGTGACCACCGCGCGGGTGCCTTCGCCAACCAGATACAAATGAATCTGAGGGTAACCATTGCTCGCCGCTTGAACGTACGCCAGCCATCGGCTGTCCGGCGCCCACGTAAAGTCGTCAATGGCGTCTACCGGACTTTCGGCCACTTGGGTCGTGGTTCCTGACGGAATATCGAACAGCCAAAGCTTTTGATCCTTGTCACCCCAGGCGATGCGTTTCCCATCGGGCGAAGGCAGGCCCGGGAAGCGGAAGACAGTGCCGTTGGTGGTGAGTTGAGAGGGCGCTCCGACGCCGTCAGCGGGAAGAGTCCAAAACTCCAACTCGGTCGTTTGATCGGACAACGCCAGCAGGTTGGTGCCCCCGGGAAGGAACCGTACGTCGCGGAAACGGACATCGCTTCGGCGCGGTACTTCGACAAAACGCCCTGAGGTTAGCGGCGCCACGAAGGCTTGCCCGCGCGCCGTCAGCGCGAGGCGATCACC
>DLVS01000623.1 GCA_003445095.1 Verrucomicrobiales bacterium | reverse complement strand
GTGACTCGGCACGATCTCGCCGAGACCCTGAAAGACGCCGCTCGGGGTACTTCAGGCACGTTGCGGCACGGTTGGGTTCGCGCGGGTTTGGTCGTGGCCGAGGTTGCTCTCGCGCTGATGCTCTTAATTGGCGCCGGTCTGTTGTTGCTGAGTTTCGGCCACTTGCTTCGCGTGTCGCCCGGGTTTAATCCACAAGGAGTCGTAGTGGTGAATCTGGCAGTTCCGCCCGTCCGTTACGAAGAGCCACTCCAGCGGACGCAATTTTTTGACCGAGTTCAGGAGGGCCTGCGCGCCCTGCCCGGAGTCAGCGCGGCTTCGGCGAGCTCGTCCGCACCGTTTGGAGACGGCTATTCGCGATCGCCGGTGGCAAGAGAGGGCGCCGCCACAATCGATCTCAATGATCGGCCGTTGGTTTTCCGATCGAGCGTGTTGCCAGGGCTTTTCTCAACGTTAGGAATACCGCTCCGGCGCGGTCGGGATTTTGATGCGCACGACGACTCGGAACATCCCAAAGTCGTCATCATCAACGAAACTTTGGCGCGAAAACTCTTCGGCGCTCAGGATCCGCTGGGCCACCGACTACTCACCGGGATCATGAGTGTTCCTCGGGAAATCATCGGCGTCGTGGGCGATACGCGGTCCGAAAGTCTGACCGAGCCGCAATCGGGCGAGATGTATTATCCAAACGCCCAATTGAATGAGGCGTTTCTGAGTTTCTTAGTGCGAACTGAGGGTGAACCCGCCGCGTTGCGGGCACCGATCCAACAAGTGGTCCGCGCGGTCGATGCAGGAATCCCCGTGCCCGAGTTGCAGACGGTGGCAGGGCTGATGACCCAGACGTACGCCGATCGTCGGTTGACCCTGTGGCTGGTGGGCGGATTTGCCGGCGTGGCGTTGGCGATGGCCGTATTCGGAATTTACAGCGTGATGGCTTATAGCGTGGCCCAGCGCACCGGGGAGATCGGGATTCGTCTCGCCTTGGGCGCGCAGCCCCGCGATGTCCGGGCCCTGGTGATACGGCAAGGAATGACCTTGGCCGGCACGGGACTGGCACTGGGGATCGCCGCCGCGTTGTCCCTGACGCATGCGATGGCCGCACTGTTGTTTGGGGTCGGCCCGCGCGATCCGTGGGCGTTCGCCGCGGTGACTCTGCTGCTTGCCGGAGTTTCCCTTCTGGCGTGTTGGTGGCCCGCTCTACGCGCCGCCCGAGTTGATCCGATGATCGCTCTGCGGGCGGAATAGGCCAGTCCCAGAACTCGCATGTTTAGCGAACGAAATCAGTTTTCGCACCCAAGGCCGAGTGGTTTCCCGGTGCCTTCACCGGCCGGCAGGACGGACAGCGCTCCGGTCGTCGCCTAATAGCGACGGATGAGGATCAACCGGGAAGCGGAGTTGCGTGAACTGGACGGCGCAAACGAACCTTTGGTGGTATTTGATGAACTTGGTAGCCGCTGACGGGAGGAAGCGCTGACTTCCGAAGCGCGTGAGTCGTTATCGGACGGTTGATTCTCCGCGGCAGTGCGAGAGGAGGAGTGCGCGTCGTTCCCTCCGCGTACTTTGATTCGTGGAGCGATATCAAAATTGCCCCTCAAAGCGCGCTTCAAAAATGAACAGATTCCCCGGTGATGGTCCACCAGTGACCCGCGCAATACCCGAATTGAACTGCCAGCGGATGTAGCGGTTCCAGTACCAGTTGACTCCGCCCATCACAATCTTCATTCGGCCGCCATCGATTCCGCCATTGCTCAGGTCCACGACCGAATAGCGGCCCGCGGCTTCGAAGGCGCCCCAGCCGGCGTCCGGCCCCCACAGCGGGTGTCTGGGCTGAACGCGGCTTGGAACTCCCTTAGCCCGATTGTATGGACGCGACTCTCCCGTAATCATCCACCCGCCGGCGAAATAACCACCCAAAAAGCTCGCGTTATCGCCGTCCCGAAGCACCAGCGAATTGACGAGCTCGGCTTGTAGCAACACTGGACCAAAGCTGGCGATCGCTTCGGCGCCGCCAAGAGTAGCTTGGCGAGCATCGATCTGACCCGTGTTGACGAGAAAGGGAGCGAGCCGGCTTTCGGGTCGGGCTTCGTATTGGATGTCCGCCTCGCCAGAAAAAACGAAGCCATAGCTCAACCCCAAATGCAGCCAACGGTCCCGCGCATCCCACGGGAGGCCGGTAAATCGGATCGTCGGTTGCGCCAGTGCTTCCGACGCATTGCCGAAATCGATGCTCGGATCCTGTCCGACGGAGAAAATTCCGGCGGCCGCCGTGATTCGCTGGTCCGAAAATGTTTGCGTCCATTCTACCCCCACCCGTTTTCCCGGGCTGAAGGCCGCTGTGCCCGCCGAAGGTTCCATAAACGTCAGGCTGCCGAAACCCTCGATATTATCGATGGTTTGCGGGACCGTGAAATAGCCCACCGTCAGGTTTCCGAAATGCGGTATTTGCACGAGCCGCCAGTAGGCCTTGCTCAGGTAAAAGCTCCCATCGATCAGGCCCAGTTCGACATTGAATTGGTTGGTAAGCCACAACCCAAACTCGCCTTCCGTCAGCACTTGGAAATTGCGAACTTGCACGTCGGCGGGAACTTCCTGTTGACCGCCTGTGCTGATGAACGCGCCACCATCAACCGCGAGCTTTGCGCCAATCCGGCCTTTCAGTCGCCAGCGATCATTGACGAAGGTGGATCCCGAATGGAACGGATCTGGCAGCGTCAGTCGGCTGGTGAACTGGTAGCGCAATTGTCCGTCCCAATACATGCGCCGCACCAGGTTGGTGCCAGAGGGAAGCGAAGGTGGCGGTGCGAGCGGAATGAGGATTGGCGTCTCGCGTTCGTCGGGAATGGACAAACTCGTTTCGAACAAAGAATCCACTTGTGGCTCCGGGTCGGCTTGAACGGGCCCGGGTGCATTGTCCCGCTCGACCCGTTCCACCGACTCTCGCGAGATCGTAAGTCGTCCCTGGGTTCGCGAGTCGATGATGACTGCCAGCGGACTATCCCGAACGATTTTGCCGTCGATTCGCTCCCCGCTCCGCAGAATCACTTCATCGGCACGGCTGGGACCGAGACTCGAGAGTACCGCGCAAAACGCCAGTGCGACTAAACGGCCCACCCAACGCCGTACGAAGCGCGAGACAAAATGGGGCGGGCGTTCCATGGACAATCCTAATAGCGAAATCGGGCAGGCGTGAATCTCGTGGTTCATCGCACCTTTAGGCAATCGCGCATCGTGGTTGGGCGCCGTGTTTCGCAAGCCGTTTTGAAGGAACGCCGAGTTGCTCTTGCGTATATCCTGTACCGAGATGATATCGGCGATCGTAACCTGCCCAAGGAGCCGGGAAGGCGCCGACTCACGGAGCAGCGCTCCGCCACGCCCTCCCTGGCTCCCCTTTACCAATGAGAGCCACTTCCCGCCCCGTCACGGTGGCCGATTGACCGCTCTGTTTTAAGGTGGACACGTCGAAGTGCTGAAATCCCGCTTGTTGACGGTCGCCAATTTCCGCGAGCCTGGCAGCGCACCGGAAGTCCCTGGATATCCAGGCGAATAAGCTTCCGCGGCAGATTTAAAGATGAAGCTACGTATAACTCCCGAGGCCGTTCGATTGAGGCTCCGTCGCGGTGATGTCGACACTCTCCTGGAGACGGGATTCGTAGAAAAACGGATCCAAACAGGTCCGGCTGCCACCGACTGCCTCTCCTACCGGCTCCAGGTAGGGGCGCAGGTCCAGGAGGCGCAACTTGTCCACGAAGCCTCCACTTTGAGTGTTGGGATTCCTTTGGTCGCAGCGCGCGAGTGGGCCGAAAGCGAAGCTGTTGGCCTCTACTTCCAAACGCCCTGGGGTGTGCGACTAATGATCGAAAAGGACTTTGGTTGTTTGGAACGCCAGCCCGCAGAATCGGAGATAGGAACTTTCCCACGGCCGAGTAAATCACGCACGCCTGCCACTCCTCTGAACTCTGCACCCGCTCAGAGCCGGGGCTGACTTGCTAACCAACGGAGCGGTTCCAGTACTTGCACTTGGCGGTTGCCGCGAATAAAGCCGGCGACGTCCACGGCGATGGTTCGCTCCGGTAGTGTTCTACTTCTTGTGCTTCTT
>DLVS01000631.1 GCA_003445095.1 Verrucomicrobiales bacterium | reverse complement strand
CTGTCTCAAGGCCGGAGCCGTGTTACGCAGACGGGGATGGCACTGGATCGTTGCCCTTTTAGTGCTGGGCGCGCTGAGCGTTCCTTGGCCGCTCGCAATGCAGCAAATCTGGGGAGATCGCTTCACGCAGATCATGGGTGAAGAACTCGCCGCCCGAGATTTTGGGAGTTGGCATGGTAAGTCGCCGCTGTCGGCCTTGGGTGGCGCCTTGGGTCTGATCGCACCGTGGACTCCGATGGTGGTCGTGGCGATTTGGCAGCATCTCCGTCAGCCCAAGCACGAACGGATTTCCGCCAACGCCTGGCTCATCACGACCTTCTTCATTTCGGCGCTGCCGTTCTTTTTCATGACCACGTTCGAGCGGTACATGCTCGCCGTCGTGCCGGTCCAGGCCGTGCTGGCTGCCCAATGGTTGGCGCCGGGAGGCCGGGCACAGCAGCTCACCTTGGCATTTGCCGCCGTGGTCTTTGGTTTTCTGGCGTTCGCGGTTGGATTATTTGCGTTGTGGTTTCGCTTGGGCGTCCTGGGACCGCTGATCACCTGGGCCTTGGCGGTCGTCGTCCTGGTCGCTCCGTGGCGGAACGTCAATCCGGTCGGAGTGGTCGCGCTGAGTGGAGTCTTGTTGTGCCTGTGCTTCGGCGTTCTCTACCCGCGGCTTGGACTGAACTACCTGCCGCCGGGAATCGAAACCGTCATCGGCTCGCGAGCCGTTTCGAACTTTGATCGCATGCAACCCGCGATGCTGTCGGCGCGGCTCGGTCGCAGCGTGCCCCACTTCGACGCCGCGCGGATCGTTGCCGGCCAACCGACCGTGGTCTTTGTCGATGAATCCGTTCAACCCGAGTTTGAGAAGCAGCTTCAGAATGCTGGGCTGAAGGGCCGGGAAATCACCCGATTCAAGACCTTCTATTCGCGCAAAGTGTGGATTCGATTCCCACGCGCCAACGCCACTGCGGCGGACTGGCAGATCGCTCTCAAGAACCGATCCCTCGAAGGTCTGCGCACCGAGATCATCGGATTCGAGGTCACTCGCCCGTCTTCGTGATGAACGTGCGGCGTTTGGTCACCGGCCTGGGTGCCGCGGCTGCCCTGGTGTTGCACGTGCTCCCTTGGGGACTCAGTCGGGGAAATTCGCCCGTCGAATTTGTGGTCCAACCGTCGCTCCCTCCCGCAGCCACCAACACGGCTCCGGTTTTTCGGGAAGAAACCCTGCCATCCGGAAACAACGCGCCCAGCGTTCATGTGGCCTCATTGTGCGAACCAAGCCCCGGATTACTGGCGGCAGCGTGGTATGGCGGTTCTCGCGAAGGGGCTCGCGACGTGGCGGTGTTCTTTGCGACGAGAAACAGGCAAGGTTGGACTGAACCAGTCTCCGTGGTGACTGCCGACTCCGCTCGCCGCGAGCTGGGGCACTACGTCCGCAAAGTAGGCAATGCGGTCGTGTTCGCCGATTCCACAGGTAAGGTGTCCTTGCTCTACGTCGCCATTGCCGTCGGCGGCTGGTCGGGAAGCTCGCTTTGTCTAAAGGAGTCGTTCGATCGTGGTCGAACTTGGACACCGAGTCGTCGCCTGATTCTAAGCCCGACATTTAACATCAGCGATCTGGTGAAGAACGGCCCGACTCCCCTGGTGGGTGGGGGCTGGGCGGTTCCGATTTACCAAGAGTTGCTGGGCAAGTTTCCGGAAGTGCTGTGGCTGGATTCGCCGGCAATCTCGGCGCGAGCGGTCCGTACTCGGGTCTTCGGAGGGCGGACGGCGTTTCAGCCGACCCTCGTGGCATTGGACAGGCAAAGGGCGGTAATGTTGTGTCGGACCGCCGGCGACCAATTAGATATGTTCACGTCACGCACTGAGGATGCCGGAGCGAGTTGGTCGCCTCCGCAGCCTTCTGGGTTGCCTAATTCGAACTCTGGCATCGATGCGGTTCGATTGCAGGATGGTCGTCTCTTATTGGCGTTTAACGACACTACCTCGGGGCGAGCCAACCTTCGCCTCGCGATTTCGAGAGATGACGGCAAGACGTGGCAGCACGGCCCATTCCTCGCCGACGAGCCGGGTGCTGAATTTTCGTACCCATTCCTCATCCAGGGCCGCGACGGTATGATCCATCTCGCGTACACATGGAAAAGGGAGGCAATTAAGGTGGTCAGCTTCAACGCCAGGTGGCTCGACGCCTCCGCCAACGGGCAACGACCATGACGGCAAATCCCTCGGCTTATCTCCTTTCGATCGTCGTGCCGGCCCTGGGGCTGTTCCTAGGATGCCATCAGGTCGCGATTTGGGCGGGGCGCAAGCCGTCTGCCGTCATGAGCAGGGTGTTGCTGCTGTTCTGCCTGTTGGTCGTCGGCATGCCGGTGGATAGTCTTTCGATTGCTCGGCGCCTGGCTGGACTGGTGCCCGGTTTCAGCATTCCGTTCACAGTGCTGCTGGTTCACGCGACCCTACACCGGTGTGGCGGTTCCGACCTGCTACGCCGGTCCGACCTCAGTTCCCTGTGGCGTTTTGGCTTGGTGGGCGGCTTGGTCCTCTATCCGTCGGCCCTGGGATTGGGTAACTGGGACCCATATACCATGGGTTGGGAATTCAGCGCCCTATTCGGAATCGTAGGTGTGCTCACGGCGTCGCTTATCGTTCGCGGAAACCGATTGGGTTGGGTGCTGTTCGTCGCGATCGTGGCGTGGCAATTGAGGCTACTCGAATCAACGAACTACTGGGACTACCTTCTCGACCCCGTTTACTTCCTAGTGGCCCTGCCTCGGGTGTTGCTTGGATTCTGGGCTCCCCAGCCCGCGGTTGCCGCGGGGCCTCCATGACGTTTTCGTGGGCACAGACCTGAAGACTTGCTCCCAAGCTTTCGGGCGCTGCTAGTCGTATCCGAAGGCGCGCAATTGCGGCCGCAGTAGCTCCAAATGTGGGTGCAGGAATGCTTCATAATTCTTCCACCGACCGACCGCTCGTTGATGAATTGGTTGGGCCACGTCGGCATAGGTCGGGGTTCGGATTCCCTTCGAACGCGCCCGGTCGTGGAAAGCCAGGATTGCGGGAGTCCACGGAAGTTCGAGAAACTCCAGCAGGCGTTGGGTCTCGCGTTCTGGGTCGCTGACGAGCCTTTCATAGCGCGTTTCCAGCATTGGGTAGGGCAGCACTTGCTTCCAATGCGTCCAAAGTTCGAGTGAGTGCGCGCAGAATTCGCAAGTGGAGCGTAGGTCTAAAGCGGCTGCGCTCGGCGCGGCCAGGGGAACCAGCGTGAAGAAATAGCTGAGGCAAACATCGCGTGGATCGCGCAACGGAAACACAACTCGGGCTTCGGGAAACAACCGCAGAGGTAACGGCAAGTCCGGGGTCAACGCGGGATCTTTTTCGATCAGGAGCCGCGATCCCACGGATTGACCAAGATGTGCCTCCGCATAACGCCAGTAGGCCGCTCGCCCTGATTCGATTTGGTCAGCCTCAAAACTTCGAAGTTCCGTCGCACTCTCTGCTGCCGACGGGGAATCCCGCAGGATGGGTTGGATGAATTCTCGGAGCAGAACTCCGGTTTCATCGGTGGTGATCACTTGTTCATGGGCGCCGAGGATTTGCTCGAGCAAGGTGGTTCCGGAACGCGGATGGCCGCAGAGGAAAGCGATGGGACGCGCTCTTTCCCGCGGGAGGCTCGCGGCGCGCCAGGCTTCGAAATCTGTCCGGGTGAGGAGCCCAGAGAGTTCGCGTTGACGATGGCGAATTGATTGGGCCTCAGCCAAATAAGGAATCGCTCGGTCGCGCAACTGCGTTTTGGCCAACAGCAACTGATTCATGGCGGCCGCGTACTCACCTAGTCGGTCGAAAACTTCTGCCAATTCATATCGCAACCTCCAGTCGTCCGGCCCGGGAAACCGCATCAAGTGATCGTGGAGCCGCGTTCGTGCGTCATCGAGTCGGCCCAGCCGGCGTTCGACATGGGCCATGATTCGGACCGACTTGACCTGCGCAGAATCAATGTCCAACGCCGCGCGCGCGCATCGCTCGGCGTCGGCCAGTTGATTACCTCGCTCATAGACTTCCGCCAACATTGCCAGCAAGGGCCCATCGTTCGGTGCGAAGGCTTGCGCCCGTTCCAGCCATCGAGCCGACTCGGAGAAGCGGGCGATGCCAAAAAGCTTCTTCGCCGCCTGCGTGCAGGTAATCACCGACTCTGGCCTGACGCGGTGGGCCTCTTCATAAGTTGCGATCGCCCGTTCGAACTCGTAGCCCGCCCATTGGCACTCCGCGAGCTCAAGATACAATTCTACCTCACCAGGCTGATTCTGGATGGCAGCCTGGAAAAGCTCGGTGGCTTGGGCCAAGTCTCCTCGCTCGACCGCTTCTACTGCCTGCTGTCGTATCGATGAATGGCTCATGACGCACAGCGTTCGTTGAGAATCCTCACGCGCTCGCCCAGCGATCGTGGCAAGAAAAAGCCCCCTGCTAGCGAGGGGGCGAAATCACGGCGAGAAATAGAACGAAATGTACTTCCTTACTTCCGACGGCGGCGCATTGCGAGCGCTCCCAATCCAAGACCCGCCGCGCACAGGGCGACGGTCGAGGGCTCGGGTACCTGATCGAACGTCAAGTTAGCCATGGCGAGATAACTTGGGGCGCCCGAAGTCCGGCTAAGTCGGAGAGTGACCGCTTCACCGGGGTGGATATCTGCCACCGTTAAACCGGTCGTGATCGTGTTGCGTCCGCCAGCGTCAGTTTGCGTCCATACCCCAGACGCCAAAGTCCCCTCAATATCAAAGATGCTCCAACTCACACTGACGTCTCCACCGCCGGCGTAAGCATCCAAGTCGAATGAGCTAATCAGCACGCCATACCCCGACGGCGGCGCCAGTATGAGATCGATATCGGGTCCGCCCGCCGCATTGTAATCGGTCTGCGCGACATTCCCGCGGCCATCCCAGTCCGTGTAAGTTTGGTAGCCCACTCCCCAGACAAGCTGAATATTCGGGGTGCCTGTAATGCCCGCGGCGCCGACGCTCACCACGTAGTCCGCGCTATCGGCAGTGACGTTGTTGCCGTAGTTTGGAATATCGGAGATGTTGATGTTGTTCTCGGTAAAACCGCCAAAGGTGATTTCGGTGGTCGCGTTAGCCGATTGAACGGCAGCGAGTCCGACCATGCCCAACCCAATCATTCCCAACCCGGAAGGAGTCCCTTTCGCTTTCATTAGTTGTAGCGTTGGCCAGCCCAGACTGAAATGTCAACCTTAGGGTGTCGCCTTGATCCAATCCAAGTTGAACGCTGCGTGTTGGATCGTCTTTCCAGATGGTCGATGGACACTGTAGGTCGCGTGCAACATGCCGTCTTTTGCTTCAATCAAACTCGGGTACGAAAAGCTGTCTTCACCGCGGACGCCCTCCTCCAAGGCCCGTCGCCACGGCCAGGTCCTTCCCTCGTCCTCACTGAGCCACACGGACAGTCGGTGCCGTCCGTCTTCGGTGTCGTTGCCGATGAATACCCACGCGCCGCTGCGGAGACTGATTACTTCGGCGCCCGAACCCGGATTGGGAATCTCCGAATCCGTGACCGGGCCCCAAGTTGAGCCGCGATCCAACGAGGTTGCGGTGAGGAGTCGTTTTGGGGGCGGTCCGTTGTCGCGCATGTAGGCGACCAAGGTTCCGTCCCGCTTCCGCACCAGACTCGGCTGAATGTTTCCGCCGCCGATCAAGGGCGCGCTCGCTTGCCAGTTCGTGCCGCCATCGTCCGTGATGGCCATCAACGAAAAGGAAAACCCATCGTGATACACCCCAAGGACGAGTCGGTCGCCGATCGCCAATGGATGCGCCCGCGGCATCCAACCGAGGCGACGATACAGGAGGTTCGTGGCGTGCGTTTGCGCGGCTGAGAGATACTCGTGGACTTCCCGCCGGGTCTGTTCGCTCCATTGATTGGTGGCGGCGCGACGTTCGAGCTCGGGTAGTGTTTCCGCCAAAGCGGCGGTGAAGTCGGCGCCGGGCGACAGGTGAAGTACTTCGCTGCGTTCCCAGCGAGGCGGACCTTGGCCGAGCCAATCGGAGCTGACACGGAACTTCAGCAAGGCGCCTTCCCATTGGTTATTGAGAATTGTCGGATAAAACAGCCAGAGCCGGCCCGTCGAATCCACATGCAGCGCCGGATTGCAATCAGGGTAACCTGGCGTATCGGACAAGGTGAAACGCGGGCCCCATTGGGAGGAACCGCTGGCGCGGCGCGCGGCTTCAATCCGAACATCGTCAGCTTTCCGTTCGCCGGATCCATGAAACCAGCAGGCGAATAAATCGCCGTTCGGCGCTTCAACGATGGAAGAGCCGTGATTGTGCCACGACTCCGGCGGGAACAAAGCCTCGGTTTGATGAACCGGCTCGGCGAAGGCGATGAGCCCGGCAAGTCCGGCGGTGAGCGCACCGAAACCCAGCCAGCGCGTGGCCGGAACCACCACGCGCGCGACGACGCCAGTTCTCCACCGAAACCCCGCGTTGGTCATACTCACCGCATCAGTTGCTTTTCCAAATATCCGACCGTTTGCCGGACTTGAGCATCGACCTCCATGCGATTCTTCACCGCCCGACAGGCATGAAGGACTGTGCCGTGATCTCGCCCGCCGAATGCATCGCCAATCTGGCTCAAAGACGCGTCGGTCAATTGACGTGACAGGGCCATCGCGACCTGCCGCGGAAAGGCAATGCTCTCGGGCCGGCGCTTACTCGTCATGTCCGAGAGCCGGATGTCGAAATGCTCGGCGACGCGCTTTTGGATCGCCTCGATCGTGAGCGTCTGGCGGCGCTCTTCCTGCAGGATCTCGCGGAGGAGGATTTCCACATCGTCGAGTTGGACTCCGCGTCCAACCAATTGACCGAAACTGGCAACGCGCAGGAAGGCGCCCTCGAGTCGACGCACGTTGGAACGAATGTGATCGGCCAAGTATTGGAGCACCTTGGGGTCCAGCTTGGTCTTCATCAGGGCTTCCTTCTTGCGAAGAATCGCCATTCGAGTCTCAACATCGGGCGGCTGCAGGTCAGCAGTCATTCCCCACTCGAACCGGGAAACCAGACGCGCCTCGAGTCCCGGTATCTCGCTCGGTAGTCGGTCGCAACTGAGGACGATCTGTTTGCGAGCCTGGTGCAACGTATTGAAGGTGTGGAAGAACTCTTCTTGGATGCGCTCTTTGCCCGCCAGGAACTGGACATCGTCTACCAGCAAGGCGTCCACCTGCCGATACCGACGGCGGAACCGGGCCAATTGATTGTTCTGCAGTGCGTCAATGAACTCGTTGGTGAAGCGCTCACAGCTCGTGTACACCACCTTCGAGCTTTTCCGGCGATCCAGGATTTCCTGGCCGATCGCGTTGAGCAGATGAGTCTTTCCTAGGCCGACGCCGCCTTGAAGAAACAGCGGGTTAAACGCACGCCCCGGGCTCTGGGCGACCGCGATCGACGCACTGTGCGCCATCTGGTTATTGCTGCCGACGACGAAACTGGAAAACGTGCTATTGTGGTTGAAGGCCGAATCGATGGCCCGGCCGTTGGGGTGAGGGATCGCCGCTTCGCTGGCGGTCTCGGTGGTGACCCCGGCACCGTTGGGCGGCAGGACCGGCAAACCAGTCCCCGGCTGGGCGACGACGAACTCAATTTTGATCGGCCGAACAGCCGCACGACTCGCGGCCGAGCGGAGGAGATCGAGATAATTATTCGTGAGCCAGATCGCGCAGAATTCATCGCGCACCTCGAGGGTGAGAAGGTCCCCTTGCAGGGTGATGGGCTTGATGGGGTCGAACCAGAGGCTG
>DLVS01000028.1 GCA_003445095.1 Verrucomicrobiales bacterium | reverse complement strand
CTGGGGCTCACCCAGGTCAACACGCGCAATTACGCGGTTTGCGGATCAACTTCTGCGGACATCTACAACCAAGTGGCGTCGCGACTCTTCGCCCCTTCAAAACCGGAATTGTGCCTGTATGCGCTCGGAAACCCGGGCGCAGATTTTTTGAGATTCTACCCACCGAACGGATTGAATGGCGTCTATGTGGACCTGACGAATCAGGTTGCTTCAACCAGACTCATTGATACCGCGGTTCTCAATTTCTCCAACGCCGTTCAGCGGCTCTATCAGAAGGGGGCGCGATCAATCACCTATTGGCATCAGACCGGCACCAATGGGAGCGACATTGTGGCGCTCGGAAGTGCACGGGCTGGATTGCTGGACGGCTATACGCGCAGCTACAACGCGAAAATTACGGCGGCGATGGAAGCGTTTGGTCGGAGTCGGCCCGACGTAAGGCTTTACCCGATCAATCTGTATGTACTTTGGAACGACATTTCAACAAACCCGACGTCTTTCGGTTTTACTGAAACGACTGCCAATGCCCTCGGCGACCCCAGGCTCAGGGATAAATCATTTTCTGGTCCCGGTGCCGACTACTTGTGGTGGGACCGTTCCCACGCCACGAGCAAGTTTCATGGATTCATAGCGACATCGATGTTTGAGGAGCTGACGAACTCCGTTCTCGAGCAATTGGAAGCAACGCCCGCCAACGCCACGCATCAAATTCAAATGAACCATCTGCTGATTGGCCGCGACTATACATTACAAGGCAGCCCGAACCTGAACCACTGGCAGGACCTGCAGACCTTCACCGCTTCGGCAGGCACCAACCAATGGATGGGTGCCCCCAACAACGCGGCTACGATCTTCTACCGACTCAAATGGTAGCCCTGCTCCCAACATCATGCATCGGCACCAACTACGGCGTTCTTCGGCGAGTCGCCAGTGACCAGACAACCTCAACTCTACTAGAATGAAAAACAAATTGCCCACATTGCTCATTCTCTTGGTTTTGGCGAAATGCCTCGCCGTCGTCCCGACCATGGGACAGGGCACAACCCCACAGACCATCGCCTGGACCGGCACGACCAATGATATCCTTGCGCTGAACGTGGCGCATCCCCTCGACGCCACCGCGAGTAGCGGCTTGCCGGTCGCGCTACGAGTGGAGGCCGGGCCGGCTACACTGGCTAACGGAATGATCACCGTAACTGGGGCGGGCACCGTCTGGGTTTCTGCCGAACAGGCGGGCGACGGTCGCTTTTGGCCGGCCAGAGTGACCCGAAGCTTCAACATGCGGGGATTTGCCATGACCCGATCAGGAATGGTCACCAACGCCGTATCGGTTAATGTCGATGTGGAGGATTTGGGCCACTACGCGTACGTGGCAAACTTTCAGATTTGGGATGGCGGAAAATATGTCGGTTCGGGGATACAGATCATTGACGTAAGCAACGCGGCCAATCCGAGACGCGTGGGTGAGTACCTCACCTACGGGTCCGCCTCCGACGTTCAGGTGGTGGGGATCTACGCTTACGTCACGACAAGTGGGATATGGAATGGCGAAAAATATGACGGTTCTGGATTGCAGATCATAGACGTGAGCAATCCGGCCAACCCGGTACGAGAGGGTTCGGTTGAACTCAACGGCGACACCATCGGTGTTGGAGTGGCGGGTGTCGAGGTGGTGGGCAGATACGCCTACCTAGCATTTCGGGAGTCCGGCGTGGTGATTATCGATGTCAACGATCCGGCGAAGCCAGTACGGGTAGGGGCGTATGATACCGACGGCAGGGCGATGGCGGTGCGGGTATCTGGAAAGTACGCTTATGTTGCGGACGGAGCCAGCGGATTAGTGGTTCTTGACGTGAGCAACCCGGTAAACCCAGTTCGTGTGGGTGGGTATCGCACCTACGGCTATTCCTTAGACGTCGATGTTGTCAGGAACTACGTCTACGTAGCGGAAGGGGATGGTGGTTTGGAGGCAATTGATGTAAGCGATCCAGCCGCCCCAGTTCGGACGAGCCAGCTTAATACCTTCATTGCTGGCAGTCGTGTAAAGGTGTCAGGGAGCTACGCCTACTTGTCAGGTAAGTTCGGTCTGCAAGTGATTGACGTGAGCAATCCAGCCGAACCGCTGTCCGCGGGAGTGTATGACGCGGGCGGCTATGCTCACGCCGCCCAGGTGGTGGGGAACATTGCGTATGTCGCATATGGGAATGCCGGGCTGCAGATTCTTGATCTGCGGCTGGCCTACCCGCAGACCTTCAAGTGGCTGGGCGCGAGCAACGATATCCTCGAACCGAATATGGCTTATCCGTTGCCCACAGTGAAGAGTGGGTTGCCGGTGACGCTGCGGGTGGACAGTGGGCCCGCGGTCGTGTCAAACGGGGCGATCACAGTCACCGGCAAAGGAACCGTAGTCGTGACCGCGGAACAGGCGGGCGACGCGGTGTATCTTCCTGCCCACGAGACCCGGAGCTTCAACGTGCGGCGAGTCGTCCTCACCCCCGTGAGCGAGGATGTTCCTAACCACGACCTGTCCGGCGTGCAGGTGGTGGGAAACTATGCGTATGCGACGGCCTGGGACCTCGGGTTGGAAGTGATTGATATCACCAACCGGACCAGTCCAGTGCAGGTGGGCGCCTATGACACCAGCGGACAAGCCAATGGGGTGCAGGTAGTGGGGAACTACGCCTACGTGGCGGACGGGGAGGCTGGATTGCAAATTATTGATGTGAGCAATCCGGTCAACCCGATGCGAGCGGGCGGTTATTCAACGAGGGGATCGGTCAAACGTGTCCAGGTGGTGGGCAATTACGCTTACGTGGTGGGCGAAGATATTAGGTTGCAAGTCATTGACTTGAGCGATCCAGCCAACCCAGTGCGGGTCGGCGGGTATGAAGACAGCGGCCAAGTCGAGGATGTTCAGGTGGTGGGAAGGTACGCCTACATGACGACCAGTTCGGCCGGCTTAGTGGTCGTTGACGTAAGCAACCCGGCGAGCCCAGTCCGGGTGGGCGGGGTTGGTCTCGACGGCGAGGCCTATGGGGTCAAGGTAGTGGGGCATTACGCCTATGTCGGTGGATCGAGCTTGCGCGTGATTGACGTGAGTAATCCGTCCAGCCCGGTATGGGTGAATGAATCTGACTCCGGATCTGACACGGGCGGTTATGTTCTGGTGGTGTTGGAACAATACGCCTATTTGTCGCAAAGCTGGAGCGACGCACAAGTGTTGGGGGTGGTTGACGTGAGTAATCCAAAAAGGCCGGTGTGGATAGGAAATGGAAGGGGGGCAATCAGAGGCGTGTGGGTGGAGGGAAAATATGTTTATGAGGTCGGTAGCGGTGGATTGGAGACTCTTCAACTCAGGCTTGGTTATCCGCAGACTCTGGATTCTCACTTGCCAGCAGAAGTTCCGCTCCAGAGCGTTCCAATGGATTCGGTCGCTACCGCCAGCAGCGGGTTGCCCGTTACGATCTCGGTGGAAAGTGGGCCAGCCATCGTGGTCAACAATCAACTGGTGCTCACAGGGCTTGGGCAGGTCGGTGTAGCTGCCGAACAGGCTGGCGATGAATTTTTCCTTCCTGTGAGGGCGGATTGGGCGGTGACGGTTACCTCACCGCAAATCAGAGCACAGTTGATTGGGGGAGGGGTGGATCTGCACTGGCCCGCCGGCCTTACCGAATTCAAGCTGCAAGCCACTGAGTCCCTCGCCCCCGGCAGCCCATGGCACGAGGTCACGGCCTCGCCTATCGAAGCCGATGGTGAAGCCAGCCTTCGCTTGGATCCGTCGGTGCCCCAAAGCTATTTCCGACTATTCAAACCCTGAGTGTCTGAATCCGCTGCAATGCCAATCAGCCGATCAAAGTCATCTGAGTTGGACTGTGCTTACAGCGGGTCAATCGGTGGTCATGCCGCTGAGGCGGGTCAATTCTTCGATGGCTTCATCACAGATGTGTACCCGACTTTATCGAGCAATTCTCGAAAACGACGATCGCCGCGAATCCCATCCCAACACTCATGAAAGAGCAGGTAACCTAACTTATTTTCGGCGCCCCGACGTTCCCGTTGCTCCCGTTGCTCATAATATTGGTACAATGAATCGAGCGCCGCGTTGGTTTCCCCGAGGTGAATCTGGATCACCGCCCGGTCGTAGGGGTTGAGGTTCGAGCGCTGGTCCACCTGTTTTTGCCGTTCTTCCCAATACCCACGCACCCCGCCCTCCGCGAACGCGCGACGGTATTGATCGAACTCGGTCTGCGTTTGAGCCGGGTCGGCTCCATAGAGAATCTGAGCTTTCGCGAGGTGGTCGAAGGAATTGGTGTAATCCCCCATCGCCTGGTACGCCTCCCCGAGAAACCCAATGGCGGACGCTTGCAGCGGCTCCCAATTGATCGCCTGGCGATACCAGGCGATCGCGTTGGTGAAATCGCGCTCGGCGTAATAGCTGTGTCCCATGACGCGATAGATGAATCCGCCGGAGGACTCGAAGGCCCGGGCATTCTTTAACCGTTGCCGGGCTTCCTCCGCACGGCCCCAGTGGGTCAGGAGAAATCCATACCACGCCTCGCGATCTGCGGCCGGGTCTGCGGCGATCGCCTTCAGGGCCTGTTTCTCAGCCTCGGCAAAATCAAGGTCGGCATAGGCGAGGATGGATCGGTACCCATGCGTCGAGGCCAGTTCGGGGGCGAGTTGCTTCAGCTTATCGACAATCCTGCGCAATTCCTGCTGCGATAGCCGGGGCAGGCCCGGCCCGGTACGATCCACAAGAAGATCGAAC
>DLVS01000144.1 GCA_003445095.1 Verrucomicrobiales bacterium | reverse complement strand
AGGGCGTTGGTGATGTCGGGATCGGTGACCAGCCGGTTCGCGGAAAACAGCAGGTTCGTGACGCCGGCGTTGATGTCGGCCATCTTCAATTCGCCCACCGTGGTATCAAGACGGACGATGAGCCCGTTGAGGTTGGTCTGCAGACCCTTGAGGTCGAGGCTGCCGAGGTTTTCGAATAGCTGCGCGATTTGGGTCTGCTCGGTGGGATACTCGACGTAAATCTGCTCCAGTTGGTGGAACACCGGCGGCGGCGCTTTGGGATTGATCCGCATGTCCACGTAGAGCACGCCGGTGACGAGGCTCTCGGTCTGAAGCGAGACGCGCAGGCCTTGTTTGATCCGTGCGTCTCTGATCCGCTCATCGGTAATTTGCGAGTAGAATTCTTGGCCTGCCTTATCCCCTAACCGCTGGCGCACTAGCTTGTCCTCGATTTCGAGGATCACCGGCATGGCATGATCATTGGTGGCCTGATTGAACAGGATCATCACCTGCGTGACCGAGCCAATGGTGACGCCGCGGTATTTGACCGGGGCGCCCACGCTCAGGCCGTTGAGGGAGTCATTGAAATAGACAATGACGTCGCGGGTCTTGCTGAACATCTTCGACGAGCTGAAGAGCAGCAGGCCGATGACGCCCAGCGCCACGCCGGTGACGATGAACAGGCCGATGGAGGTGGTGTTGATTTTCTTGCTCATAAGTCAGGTGGTTTGGGCAGACGGTTGAACCGGGGCCCTACTGCGGGTGAGGAACTGCTGCACCGCCGGATCGGTCGAATACTTCAGGAGCTCGCGCGGGTTGCCGGAAGCCCGCATCGTGCGGGTGTTGGGGTCCAGGAAAATGGAGTTGTCGGCGATCGTGAAAATGCTGGCCAGCTCGTGTGTCACGACGACGAACGTCGCGCCGAGGCTGTCGCGGAGCTGGAGAATCAGCTCGTCCAGGTTGCGCGAGCTGATCGGGTCGAGGCCGGCCGAGGGTTCGTCAAAAAAGAGCACGTCCGGATCCAGGGCGAGGGCGCGGGCGAGCCCGGCGCGCTTGCACATGCCGCCGGAAATCTCCGCCGGGTAATATTCCTCGAAGCCTTTCAAGCCGACGAGCGCCAGCTTGAGCCGGGCGATGGCGCGGATTTCGGCGGGCGGAAAGTCGGTGTATTCGCCCAGCACCAAACCGATGTTCTCCGCCAGGGTCATGGAACTCCAGAGGGCGCCGCCCTGAAACAGCACGCCGAAGCTCCGCAACTTCTGCTGCCGCTCCTCGTCGCCCATCTGCCAGAAGGGCGCGCCGTTGTAATAGATGTCTCCTTTGGCCGGTTGCTTGAGTCCGATCATGTGGCGCAGGAGGGTGCTTTTACCGCAGCCGCTGCCCCCCATGATGATGAAGACCTCGCCCTGCTTGACCTGCGCGTTGATGTCGCGCATGACGACGAACGAGCCGTAAGCCATGGTCAGGTCGCGGATCTCGATCTTGATGTCAGCGGCGGAGGTCATGAGTTGGTGTGCATTCGTGGTGGGGTTCCCTAGATCTGGAGGGCGCTGGTAATCACGGCAAAAATGCCGTCCGACGCGATGATCCAGGTGATGCCGGTGACGACCGCGGAGGTAGTGGCCAGGCCGACGGCAGCGGCGTTGGTGCCGCATTGCATCCCCCGCAGACAGCCCGTCAGCGCGATGATCACGCCAAAGAACGAGCCTTTGAAAATCCCCAGCAAGAAGCCGGCGAGGTTGATGGATTCCACGGTCCGGTCCAAGTAAACCCGCGGTGCGACATCCAGCATCAATGTCGAGACCAGGAAGCCGCCGGCGATGGCGATCAAGTCGGCGAAGATGCACAGCAGCGGCATCATCAGGACCAACGCCAGCATCCGGGGCAGGACCAGGAACTCGAAGGACGAGATGCCGAAGGTCTGGAACGCCTCGATCTCCTGGTTCACTTTCATGGTGCCGAGTTGCGCGGCGAAGGCGGCGCCGGTGCGGCCGCAGAGGATGATGCCGGTCATGATGCAGCCCATCTCGCGCACCGTCGCCACGGCGACCAGATCGGCCGTGTAGATGGACGCGCCGAAACGGGCCAACTCGGTGGCGCCGACGAAGGCGAGGATCAGGCCGATGAGGAAGTTGATCAGAGCCACGATGCCCAGCGCCTCCGGCCCGCAGGCCTGAATCACCTCGACCATGTCGCGCCAGCGAAACTGCGCCCGCCCCCGGACCAGCTTCACCACGGACACGACGCTCTCGCCCAGGAAGCTGAGCATGGCCGTGCCGCCGGTCCAGGCCGCCAGGCCGGACTCCCCGACCCGATCGAGCCAGGACGGTGTCACCTCCTTGCGGGCGGCGTCGGTCTTTTCCGGCACCGCCTGCGAGAGCGCGATCAGCTTGGCGAGACCGCCCGGCAGAGTCTGGGTGTGGAACTCGATCTTGGCTTGGGCGCAGAGCTCGTTGATCGCCAGAATACGCACCATCAAGGCGCTGTCCCAGCGGCCCAGATCCTTCGCCTCGATCTCCACGGCACTCACGCCGCCGGCCGCCAGTTCCTTTTCCGCGGCGGAAATGTCCGGCAGGCTTTTGCGATCCAGCCAGTCGCCAGCCAGCGCGACGAGGAGCACGCCATTCTCCTGGCGGTGAGCGGACAGTCTCGCGGGTCTGGTTTCGGGTTGGCTCATACTTCAGATTCCATTCGGCTCAAGGACGCACCGGTTCGGTGCGTGCGATCTTCACGAGTTGACCCCGGGACAGTTCCGCCTCGGCCTTGAGCCCATTGACCAGGGCGGTGTAGGCCGGGGACCAGGCGTTGCCAGTCCGGGCGGAGAGGTCCTCCAGGCGTTCACCCTGCTTGGCCGCCACCACGCGCAAGCGTGTGCCGGTGACCGCGCCGCGCTCCACGTCGGTCAGGGGCCGCAAACTGAGCGCCGCGTTGCGCAACGCCTCCCGATGTTTTTCCGGCGCGAGGCCAATCAATTGGTAGGTCTTCCCGCCCATCGCCACCCAGGCGAAATGCAGGTAAGTCGGAGTCCGGCCGGACCGAACCAGATAAGTCACCACCAACGCCGGGAACTCACCCACGGAAGTTTCGCGGCTCGAAACCGGTTCGACCCGGGCCTGGGTGCGCATCTTCTCGATGAACTTCTGTCCGGTGGCTTCCGGATCCGCAGCTGCGCCGGCGATGCCCAGCAGCAGGGCGGCCTCCTGTTGGGGGTGCGCCGAGATCACGTACTGCGGCGTGTTCTGGTGTTTCCAGCCGGCGGGAAAGGTCAGGGTGAAACCGATGGTCGGCTGCAGGAACTGGTTCTTCCGGAAGACACCTTCGTCGGGGTTTTCTCCCCACCAGATGCCGTCGAGCTTCGCGAAAAGTACGGCGGTGTCAGGCGCCACGCGCGGTTTGGTGGCCGGCGTCAAGGCCGCGGACTGGCTTTGGATATCTTTGAGCCGCGTGTCCGTCATGGGATGCGAATCGAAGATGCTGAACCGTCTCTCCTCGCCGGTCTGGCTGGCCACGTCCTGCTCCAGGCGGCGGAGCATGTCGGCCAGCGCGATGGGGTCATACCCGGTCTGGGCGGCGGTGCGGATGCCGAGGCGGTCGGACTCGCTCTCCTGGCTGCGGCTGTAGTGGCTCAACCACGCGCCGCCCACGGTGTCAATCGGGGCGTTGATCAACGCGCCGAGATCCTCCCCCACCACATTGCCGACCACGTTGCCGGGCAGGGAGAGCAAGCCGGGCAGGAAGCCTTGGCGCTGCTCCTTGGCCGAGTGGCGTTGCGTGACGTGCGCCATTTCATGCGCCAACACCCCGGCGAGTTCATCCTCCCGGGTGACCAACGCCAGCCGCCCGCGCGAGACGTAAATGCCGCCGCCGGGAATCGCAAAGGCGTTGGGCTCGGACTGGTTCACGATCTGAAAGCTGAACTGCCAGCGCGGGTCGTTCACCGTGGCGGCCAGCCGCCCGCCCACTTCCCGCAAATAAGCCTCGGTCTTCGGCGCGGAGTAGAGGCCGATTTGCTGCTCCACCAGCTTCGCCACTTCCGCCCCCTGCTGAAGGTCGCTTGTGGCGGAGGGGCCGAACAATTGAGCCTGCGCCGAAACGGCGAGCATCCAGGTCGCCAGCGGGGCAAAAGCCACACGCGCGATGAAGTTTCCGTACCGCCCGTTCTTGTGATGGGCGCGCAGCGAGTGGAGATATGAAATTCGAATCATCGCAGGTTGCTCCTTTTGGTCGTCCCAACGGGAATTCAATACTTCTCCGCCACGAACTTCCGTCCCTTCAAAGTGGCCTCGTCGTCGTAGGCGCCCTTCATGGAGCGATCGGGGAGCTTCACCTTTTCGCGCTTCAGTTTCTTGTAGGGGATGAGTCCGAGGATGTGATGGAGGCAGTTGAGGCGCGCGCGTTTTTTGTCATCCGAACGCAGGATGTACCACGGCGCGTGCTGGGTGTCGGTAGCCTTGAGCATCATGTCCCGCGCCCGCGAATACTCGAACCACTTGGTGCGCGAGGGCAGGTCCATCGGGCTGAGTTTCCACTGGCGCACCGGATCGTCGATGCGCGCCTCGAACCGGCGTTTCTGTTCCTTGTCGCTGGACTCCAGCCAGATTTTGATGAGCTGGATGCCGGCGTCCACGATGTACTTCTCAATCTCCGGGCAGCGTTCGAGGAAGAGCCGATGCTGCTCTTTGGTGCAGAAGCCCATCACATGCTCGACGCCGGCGCGGTTGTACCAGCTCCGGTCGAAGATCACGATCTCGCCCGCCGCCGGGAAATGCGCCATGTAACGCTGGAGATACATCTGGGTCTTCTCGCGGTCGGATGGTGCCGGCAGGGCGACGGTGCGGAACACCCGCGGGCTGACCCGTTCAGTGAGTGCGCGGATGGTGCCGCCTTTGCCCGCTGCGTCGCGGCCTTCGAAAATGATGATCACGCGCAGCCCCTTGTGCTTCACCCATTCCTGCAAATGGCACAATTCCGCCTGAAGCTTGCGCAATTTCTTCTCATATTTCTTGGCCTTCAATTTCTTGTCCCGGTCAGGTTTGGGTTTTTTGTCCGGAGCGCCCGCGGCGGATGGATGGCGGCGTTGTTTCAGTTTTGGTTTAGCAGGTCCTGGTGTCGCCTGATCAGATACTGGTGTTGTGTCTTCGTTCATGGGTGTCACCTGTATGTTAATGGTCTATTTGTTAGGTGATGGTTTTGTACGGTGTGGATGAATGCTCCTCCTCCGGCGGCTGAGAGGTCGGCACGGGGGCGTGTGTCGGACTCTGACATTCAGCTTTCGCCAGACGGATGCGGGCGAGGTGAACCTCGCCGATGATTTCCGGCGACGTGGCCACTTGTTTTGGCGATTTCATAAGGCATCCGTTGCCGTTCTTCACTGCCCTACTTCGAGACCGCGATCGACTTGCGAAACTGCCCCAGACTGTAGACGAAGAACGCGAGGCCGATGCCGGCCACCATGGCGAACTGTTCCCACACCGCCCAGAATCCGCCGCCGCGATAGATGATCACCTGCGAGAAACTGACGAAGTGGCGCGTCGGCAGGAAATACGTGGCGGTCTGCAGCCAGGGCGGCATGCTCTCGATCGGCGTCGAGCCGCCCGAGAGCAGAATCAGCACCAGGACCACCAGGATGACCAGCAGGGAGAATTGCGCCATCGAGCGGCACATGGTGCCCATGTAGATTCCGAGCGCGGTGGCGAAGAACAGGTAGAGCACAACCCCGAAGAACCAGAGCAGGTGGGAGCCCGCGAACGGCACCTTCAGAACCATCTGCACCACCAGGAACAGCGACGCAACGGTGGCGATGAGGATCACCAGGCCATTCGCCCACACCTTCGCCATGGCGATCTCGAAGGAAGTCAGCGGCATCACCAGCAGGTGCTCCAGCGTCCCATGCTCGCGCTCGCGGATGACGGCCGCACCGGTCAAAATCACGGTCAGCAAGCTGATCTGGTTGATGATCGCCACCACGGCCGCGAACCAGGCCGACTCCGCGTTCGGATTGAACAGCTTGCGCACCACCAACTGGACCGGCTGGTCGGCCTGGGCATCGGTGCGCTTGAGAATCGTCGTGATGCGGTCGCCCAGGATGTTGGCAATGTAGCCGGCGCCGATGCCGGCCTGCTGCATCGCGGTGGCATCGACATTCACCTGGATCGAAGGGTTGCGGCCGGCGCGCAGGTCGCGCTCCAGGCGCGGCGGGAGCACGACGACGAACATGAACTCCCCCCGGTCCATCGCGTCCTGCATCTGGTCGGCGCGGATCAGCTGGGGGTAATTGAAGCGCGGCGGATAGAAGGCGCTGGGCAGTTCCTTGGAAAAAGCGCTCTGGTCCTCGTCAACGATGGCGATCGATGCGTTGTTCACGTCGCTCGATGTCCCGGTCGCCTGCGAGAAGATCGTAAACGTGAAGGCGAAGATCACGAACAACACCATGACGGTGTCGCTCGTCAGGCTGCGCAGCTCCTTGAGCCCCAGCCACCAGATGTTCAACAGGGTTGTCATGGCTATTTCTCCTGCTTCTTAAGCCCGATGAAGCTGATGCCCAACAAGACCGGGATAGCGACGGCCAGGGCCACGAGGTCGCCCACCATCAGGGCCGGACTCAGCCCCTTCGTGTACACGCCCAGGCTGGAGTGCATGTAATAGGTCGCCGGCCACGTTTCGCCGATGAGACGTGCACTGCCCTCCAGCGTAGAAACCGGCTGGAGCAGACCGGAGAACTGGATGGTCGGCGTGAGGGTCAGGATGGCCGTCACGAAGACGGCGGCCACCTGGCTGCTGGTGAACGTCGACACCATCATGCCGATCCCCGTGGTCGCGAGAACGTAGAGCAGCGTGATGGCAATCAGCATCAGGAAGCTGCCTTTGACCGGCACACCGAACAGGAAGACCGACATCGCCGCCAGGATCAGGAAGTTGATCAGGCCGATCACCACGTACGGTATCTGCTTGCCCACCAGGTACTCGAGCTTGCCCGTCGGAGTCACATAGAAGTTGATCATCGAACCGAGCTCCTTTTCGCGCACGATACTGATGGCCATCAGGATCGCCGGGAGCATCATCAGCAGTAACGCCGGGACGCTCGGTACGATCGCGTAGATGCTCTCGAACGTCGGGTTGTACATGAATCGGCTGTCGATCTTGGCCGTGTACTTCTGCGGCGTGGCCGTCGGCAGGTTCGCGCCGGGGTCTGTCAGCGTCGTTGCGTTCACACCTTTCGCGTACTGGCCGATCGTCTCTCCCCGGAACGGGTTCGCGCCGTCCACGTTGGCTAGCACCTCGGGAGCGGCACTGCGCCGCAGGTCCCGGCCGAAGTTCGGCGGCACCTCCAGCACCATCGACACGTCGTCGGATTGCAGGCGCCGCAG
>DLVS01000748.1 GCA_003445095.1 Verrucomicrobiales bacterium | reverse complement strand
AGCAGCTCAGTCGGACGTCGAGTGTCCCCTCGCACTGCCATTACTAGGAAGCGGGCCGGAACTGGCCAGAAAGCCGTATCTGTGTGCAGGGGGAAACAATCAGTTCCCCAAATGGAGCTCAGAGTGCCGCAAGGCGCTTCGCAGGCAGGGGTTGGTAGAAGCACTTTGATGAGTTCACCTGTCGGTGAAGGTGTTGGCTGCCCGAGCGCAGCCGCTAGGTCGAGCATGTCTCGACTTGTGCTGACGCAGTTGGCAGTCGCCCAGCCGTGCTTTGCGAGTTGTGTGCGTAGTTGTTGGAGATCTGTTTTCCCCATGCCTGATGCGGTTGAGTTATCGGAATAGTGATCGCCAGCCTTGGCTCAGGCAAGCTCAACCCGTTAAACCGGAATTGGATCGGATGGTGGCACCCTGAAGTTTGCGGAGATCTGGTAATCGAGCGGATCGGTTGGAACAGATCGAATTCATATCGAGTCGGCAATTTACCGCGCACTATCTAACCGGACACACTAACGAGCCAACGAGAACGATCATCCTGCGATGGGTACAACAGTTAGACACGCTGCTCCCTCGCAGCCTCCAGATGGCTCCGCAGCGCACGGCCCGTGTGTGACTTCGAGCAGCCAGCCACGGTCCCCGGCGTTCCGGCGACGATGAGTTGACCGCCTTGGTGGCCGCCTTCGGGGCCGAGGTCGAGGATCCAGTCGGCACATTTGATGACGTCGAGATGGTGTTCGATGACGAGGACGGAATGGCCCGCGTTGACTAAGCGTTGGAGGCAATCGAGGAGGCGTTGGATGTCGGCGAGGTGCAGGCCGGTCGTGGGTTCGTCGAGGATGTAGAGGTTGTGGCGGCCGCGACGCATCTTACCCAGTTCGGCCGCGAGTTTGACTCGTTGGGCTTCGCCGCCGGAAAGAATCGTGGCGGCATGGCCCAGTTCGAGATATCCCAGGCCCAGTTCGTGCAGGATTTCCAATTTGCGAACGATGCCTCGTTCTTCGGCGAAGAACTTCACGCCTTCTTCGATCGAGAGTTCCAGCACTTCGGCGATGTTCCGACCGTGCCAGGATACCTCGAGGGTTTCTTCGCGGTAACGCCGGCCTTTGCACGCGGGACAGGTCACTTCGACGTCGGGCATGAATGACAACTGGGTGACGATGGCGCCATCGCCGGCGCATTCCTCGCAGCGTCCGCCTTTGACGTTGAAGCTGAATTGCAACGGACCGAAGCCGCGTGCTTTGGCGCCGTCGGTCTCGGCGAAGAGCTGACGAATCGAATCGTACACGCCGATGTACGTGACCGGATTGGAGCGCGGCGAGCGGCCGATGGGGGATTGATCGATATCGACCACGTCGTCCACGAAGTTGGCGCCTTCGAAGTCGGTGTGTTCGCCGGGAAGGATGCGGCTGTCGTAACGAAGCGAGGCGAGTTTTTTGAAAATGATCTCGTGGACGAGCGAACTTTTCCCCGAGCCCGAGGCTCCCGTGACGCAGACCAGCATTCCCAAGGGAATTTCGACGTTGAGGTTTTGGAGGTTGTTGTGCCGCGCGCCGCGAATCCGCAACTGTCGTTCGCCGGGCGCGCGACGCTTTTCGGGCGCAGAAATCTTTCGATCGCCGCGAAGAAACGCGCCGGTGAGCGAATTCGGATCGACCAAGGCGACGGAGGGCGGTCCCTGCGCCACGACTTGTCCGCCATGAACTCCGGGACCGGGACCTATTTCCACGAGCCAATCGGCGGCGCGAATGGTGTCTTCGTCGTGTTCTACAACCACCACGGTGTTTCCCAAATCGCGAAGCCGCTCGAGGGTGCGGATCATCTTGGCGTTGTCTTTGGCGTGAAGTCCGATGCTCGGTTCGTCGAGCACGTACAACATGCCCATCAGGCCGGAGCCGATCTGCGTCGAAAGGCGGATGCGCTGCGATTCGCCGCCGGACAACGTGCCAGATCTTCGGTTGAGGTTGAGGTAGTCCAACCCAATGTTAATCAGTAACTCCACGCGACCCTCGATTTCGCGCATCACCGTCGCCGCCACCGCGGTTTTGTCTGCCTTGAGGTCCAGGGGGGCCAACCACTTTTGCAGATCGCGCAAATGGAGCTCGCCAATCTCCGGCAAACTTTTGCCCGCGACCCGAACCAAACTGCGCGTCTTGCGCAACCGAGCGCCGCCGCAGTCGGGACAATCGTAATCCACCATCACTTTTTGCAGATACGCTTCCATGCCGTCCATGCTGCGGCCTTGTTTGCGGTACCAGTGATAGTGCCGCTCGATCTGCGTGACGACGCCTTGGAACGAGAGCTTTTTGCCGGCGTGCTGTTCGCCTTGGCGGGCGCCTTCGGGGAGAACGATCTCGATTTTCTCCCCCTTGGTTCCGTGGAAGATCAGTTCCTTGACCGAATCGGGAAGCTCCCGAAACGGAACCTCCATACAAAAGCCATAGTGCTTCGCCAGGCTGTGCAGCCAGCGCCCGCCCCAGGCATTCTTATCGTGGTTGAACGCTTCCTTGACGATTGCGCCATCGCCCAAGGCGCGGGTCGGGTCCGGCACGAGCAGCGTCGGATGCACACGTTTGGAAGTGCCGAGTCCGGCGCAAGTGCGGCAGGCGCCGGCGGGGTCGTTGAAGGTGAAGTTACCGTGATGCAGCGTCGCGGAAATCAGATGGTGTTCCGCGCAGCCGAAATCCTTCCAGAATTCCTTCGCCGCACTGCGGGAGAGTCCTTCCGGGTGAAAGGAGAGAAAGCCGTCGCCAACTTTCAACCCGTGTTCGAGCGACGCCATCACCTGACGGTCGATCCCTTTTCCAACCACGAATCGGTCGATGATCGCTTCGATCCAGGGATGTTCGTCCTCGCCGAGTTCCAACGGGCCGCCCAGGTCTTTGAGCGCGCCATCGATTCGCACGCGCCGGTAGCCTTGGAGTCGGACTTGTTCGAACACCTGTTCCCAATCTTCGCCGAAGATCTCGAACACCGGCGCGCGAACTTCCACTTCCGTGCCGGCGGGTAAACGCAACAAATGTTCGAGCATCTGCGTCAACGAGCGCACGGCGACGGGTTGCTCGCAGCGCGGGCAGTGCGGCGTCCCCAGCGTTGCGTACAACATCCGCAAGTAGTCGGAGAGATCGGTCATCGTCCCGACCGTCGAGCGCGGATTGCTGCCCACGGTTTTCTGATCGATGGAAATCACCGGAGAAAGTCCGTGCACGAAGTCCACGTCGGGTTTGCGCAACTGATTCACGAAGCGCTTGGCATAAGCCGACATCGACGCCAACAGCCGCCGTTGGCCTTCGGCGTAAATGGTGTCGAACGCGAGGGATGATTTTCCGGATCCGGAAACGCCGGTGACGACCACCAGTTTGTCGCGCGGAATCTCGACGGTGACGTTGCGCAGGTTGTTCTCGCGGGCGCCCTGAACGAGGAGCGTGGTCCGCATGGGCTCGTGGCTCATCAATCCTCCTCGATCAGATAGGCGGGTTCTTCCACTTCGACGCGACTGAGTTTGGTGAGGCCGAACGGCGCGGAGAATTTCCCGATCTTTCCTTTGCGTTCGAGCCATTCACCGGCGGCCTCCAAGTGCCACGGGTAGAGTTGCGAATGCGCGAAGTGATCCGCGAGTTCGCTCAAGGGAACCAATCGTTTCGCTTTGCGCAAATAAGCCAGCACCGGACGCAAACGAGTTTCGGCGTGTTGCTCCAGATATCGATCCAACGCCGCGAGTTTCTTCCCGAGATTTTCGGCGGTTCGAGGCGCGGTCAGCAAATCCAGATATACCTCGCGCATAAGGTCCGGCGCCAATTCGAGCGCGCGGTGAATCGCCAGTCCTTCGTGAACTTCGCCGGCCGCGATCACTTCGGCCGCGGCGATACAATGCGCTCCGCCGATCAATTCTTGGAACGTGAGTTCCAGGTCGCGCGGATACTCCAACAACCGAGCTGCGTGTCGGTGCGCATGGATCAGCCACGTCGTGGCGATGCACAACTCTCGTTCCTGATCGCGGCGCGCCAGGGTGTCGGCATTCTCGAACCACGTGGCCAGCGAGGGATCTTCGCAATACACCAACTGGCGGCGGGCAAAAAAGCTGTAGCGAAACGCCGTCCGCGCCGAACCTTCGACCATCCGTTTGAAACGACTGCGCGGAATGAGTTCCGCGTGCAGGTTGACCCCTTCCTCGACCAAAGTTCGAAACACCCGCGGATCTTCCCCGTCAGCGCGCAGACGTTTGGTCACGCCGTCTTTCTCGATCAACCAAAGCGAGATGGAATCGCGACGCCACACGGTTTCCTCCGAAATGCTGCCGACCAGCACGGCGGCGAGCAGATTTGGGTCGGCTCGCACACGATCCAAGAAAAGCTGCAACGCCTTTTGGAAACGGACCACTTTGTCGGCGGTGGATTCGGGCATGACTCCCGGGAATTTGAGCCATTGATGGGATCTAGCCAGCCTTTCGTCTCAGTCGGAAGCTTTCGAATGAGCACGGGGAGCCACAGGAAACCCGTGCGGAACACCAGCGCGACTTGAGTCGAGGGGACCGAGGCGGACTCTGGAAAAGCGCTTCGACTGCGAGCCGGGACGGTTCGTGGATCCGGCCTCGGCGGCAAAAGGTCTGGGCGACGAGCGGCCTGGCTTATTAATTTGTTGGTGGGTGGACTTCTTGAAAACTTTCTTCGGGCGGACGAGGCCGTCCGCGCTCCGTGCGTTTGCACCAGGCCACGATCAAGCACCGAAGGCCCAGCGACAGACGTACACCGCGGCCAAGATTCCCGCGGCATCCGCGATCAAGCCCGCCCAAATCGCGTGTCGAACTCGCTTCACGCCGACGGCACCGAAATACACCGCGATCACGTAGAACGTCGTTTCCGTGCTCCCGAACAATGTGCCTCCCATCCGCGCTACCAGGCTGTCCGGTCCCGAATGCTGAATCAGATCGCCGAGCGCCGCCAAAGACCCGCTTCCCGAAAGCGGCCGCATCAAGGCGAGTGGCAACAGCTCGGAAGGAACGCCGATCGCGCCCAAGATCGGAGCGGTCCAAAGCGTCAATTGTTCGATCACACCCGCGCCGCGCAAGAACCCAATCGCCACGAGCATGCCCACCAAATACGGAATGATCTTCACCGCCACCGCAAACCCATCCTTCGCTCCTTCGATGAACTCCTCGTAAACAGGGACGCGTCGCAAGGCCGCATAGAGCGGAAAGAACCCCACGAGAATCGGAATCGCCAGTAGCGAAACTGTGTTCAGCATCCGTAGCCCCACTGATTCCGTCGTCGCTACCTCGCCGAGGATCTGCCGCACGCCAAACCAGACGAAACAACCGACGAACGCGGCCAACCCGAATTTGGCCCACCCCGCCAAGGGAGAAACCGATTCCGTGATTCGAGGCCCTCCCGCAACCTCACCCGGCGCGGCCACCACGGGATCGGCTGTCGCCGCCGAAATTTCCGGCAGACGAAACGCGCGTAGCTTCTCGAAAGTCTTTACCGCAATCAGTCCCGCTAACGACGAAACCGTGGTTGCCAGCAGGGTTGTCCCGACGATTGCCGCGGGTTGGCGCGCGCCCGCCGCCGCAAACAGCGCAATCGCCGACACCGGCAGCAACTGCACCGAACCCGTATTGATCGCGAGAAACGTGCACATGGCATTCGTCGCGGTGCCCGGTCGGCGATTCAAGGTTTCCAGGTCGCGCATCGCGCGCAGTCCAAGCGGGGTCGCCGCATTCGTCAGTCCCAGCATGTTCGCGGCGATGTTCAAGACCATCGATCCCATGGCCGGATGGTCCGCCGGTACATCGGGGAACAAACGCGTCAACACGGGGCGCAGTCCGCGCGCGAGCAACGCCACCAGGCCCGATCGTTCTGCCAAACGCATCAGTCCCAGCCAAAGGGTCATTACCCCCACCAAGCCAATCGCGAGTGTGACTGCCGTTTCCGCCGCCTTAATTCCCGCGTCCGTCGCCGGACCTAGGCGCCCTGTGAAACCGCCGATCAACACGGCCGTCAGCAGCAAACCCAGCCAGAGGTAATTCAGCACGGGAACGAAAGAAGAAGCCGGAAGGTCAACCGCGAATAGACGCGAATGAACGCGAATGGGAAGTGACCGGGGGATTAGCCAAGCAGTGGGCGTGAATCCTGCGAGAAAGTTCGCGGCCGCAACAAGCCAGCAGCTCGTTCGCAGGTAATCCCCATTCGCGTTGATCTGCGTCCATTCGCGGTTCCTCAAGCCGTTGATTCGCTCAACCTCGCAACGACACGCTGCGCAACTTCTCCACAAACGCCGTGAACCCGTCGGCTTGTTTCTTGAGCCGTCCGACCAATTCTGAATCCTTCAAGCGCCCTTTGTCGTCCAGCGCGTCGCCGATTCCCGAAATGAAGACGCGCTCCGGATAGAGGTGCGCATTTCGATAGCCGAAAATCGCCTGCAACTGTTCCACCGGTCGAAGCGCGCCCCACATTCCCGCGGCCACTCCGGTAAAGCACACCGGCCGCCGATCGAAACTCTCGGGGAACTTTAGCATGTCGATGAAATACTTCAGCACGCCGGGAACCCCGCCGTTGTACTCGGGGGTGACTACGTGCAATCCGTCCGCCGCCAGGATGGCGTCGGCAAACGGCGCGAACGACGCTGGCTTAGCACCATAACTGGTCGGCAGAAACAGCTCTTGGGGCAACTGAGCCAAGTCGAGGATTCGGTGTTTGATCTTGAGCTCTTGGTATAGTCCGTCGAGCTGGGCCGTGACTCGGCGGGTGTTGCTATCAGGACGATTGGTTCCGGAAATGAGGACGATCATGGCGGGCTCAGCTTGTCCGGGCCCGGATGGTGAAGCAAGGGCGTGGCGTTCTCGTTGACTTCAGGCTGAGCGCCGGCCCCAGCCTCGGCCAAATTGGCCCCGCCACCGGGAGCGCCTCAAGTCAGGAAAACTTCAGCTACAATGGCAGCACTATCTAAGCCGTATCCATGCAGTTGGATTGGGGAGCACGCCCGCCCCGGGCGTTGCGGACGGCGCCTCGCCGTCCGCGCGACGCGCGTGGAGTCGTCCACCGTTTGGTGTGTTGTTACGTGCTACGGTGTGGCGGGCGGGGCGCCCG
>DLVS01000129.1 GCA_003445095.1 Verrucomicrobiales bacterium | reverse complement strand
ATATGGCTGATCCACTGAATCCCGGTACGCCGCCGCCTCCGCCCGCCGCCGAGCCACCGAAGGCCGCTGACGCCGCCCAAAAAAAACAGACCGTCCGAATCAGTTTACCGCCAAAGCCCGCCGGGGGACCGTCGGTAAAAATCCCCACGGCTGCCCCCGCTGCGACCGTCGCCGCCGCCGCTCCAACCGCGCCCGCTGCTCCTGCACCCGCGGCCGCTGCCCCCGTGACGGCTCGACCCGCCACAGCCGCCCCGTCACCCGCCACACCCAAAGCCACTCCGGCTCCCGTCGCGGCGCCACGTCCTGCCGCACCCGCCGCCAGTACCCTCGAGATTGGTCTCGCGTTCGCCACCGTGGTGATTGGCATTTGCATCATCATTCGTTTGCTCTTCTTGGTTCCGCCGACAATTTGATCGCATGGCTTCGCCACTCGTTCTCACGGTCACCGAACAAAACTTTCCCGAGGTCGTCACCCACTCCGCGACTCCGATTCTCCTCGATTTCTGGGCTGAATGGTGCGGCCCGTGTCGTGCTATTGCGCCCATGCTCGACGAACTGGCCACCGAGTACTCCGGCCGAGCGAAATTCGGAAAGGTGAACGTCGACCAGGAGCAGAATCTCGCCGTTCAGTACGGCATTACGGGAATTCCGGCGCTGCTGCTCTTCAAAGGAGGCAACGTTGTGGCTCAAATCGTCGGGCTACGCGGCAAAGGGGAACTCAAGAAAGCCCTCGATTCCGCGCTGGCTAATTGACGCGAGGTGGCTCCGACAATTCGGCGTGGTACCGCGTGACCGGTAACTATTCGCTCACTTTACCTAAGTCCACTGGCTACGGTCGAGAGCTGCGCTTGGGGATCCCAGTTCTTCGGTGCGCGTATTCCGCGACTCCACCAGCGCATTCCGTTCTTCACCCAAAGCTCTCGGTGGGCGAGGTAAGTCGTACGGCGGTCGTCGTCATCCACCCCGTACTGATAGCCACAGCACGGGCAGATCTCGTAGGATCCTCCGCCCGCTTCTGTTCGAGGAGGTTCCAGGAGGTCGGGATATCCACAAACCGGGCAGCGATGTTTATTAGCTTGGGAACTCATCGAGGCGGTTGGATGGAGTCGAGTTGGCGTAAGTTCACCGATTTGCCGGGTTGGTCAGAAAAGTAACCGCGGCGTCCAGGCTTGAAGTAGGTCCTGGTCGTGCCATCGCGGTTGTAGGCGGCGAACGCACCGGTCTTCGGATCAAACACCCGAAGAACTCCATTGCGGTCCAATTTTGCCGGCAGTCCCTCGGATTTGGCCCGAACCAAAAACAGCCACGCTTGAGCCGCGTAGTCGTCGGCGTCCCTCGCAGTGAAGTCAGCACCATGACGATCAAAGTGATCCGGTAAGGAACGCAAGCTGCCCCAAGTGACTTGGGTGGGCGGCGGACGCGGCAAAACGGCGGGGGTCTCTGGCGTGGGTGGGGCCGCCGTCCGGTCTTCGACCCGAGACACCGGCTCATCTTTCGGCTTCGCGAGTGGAGGAGTGGAGAACGAATTGGTTGCCAACGGAATTCGCGCCGTGCCGACCGTGAAGTAGTACGTCCGCCCGGGCTCAAGATTCTGCAGCTGCACCGAGTGCTCGGTGCCGACTCCGCTCTGCGCCCGTTGGTCGAGACGATCGAGTGCGCGACCGAATTGAACCCGGGAACCTGATTCCGTGTCCGTGGTCCACCGAATGATTGCATTGGTGGACGTGGCCTCGACCCGCGGGCCCTGCACCAGACCCACCGCGCCGATCCGGCCCGCGACAATCAGAAATCCCCCAACCCGAAGGAGCCAAATGAGAGCGTTCACAGTAAATCCAATCGCCGCCGCACCCTTATTCTTTCGGCAACGTTTTGATGAACTCGTCGGCTTGGCGAATTGAGTTATTCATCTGTTCGAGCAGACGAGTGATGTCGTTCTGAATGTTCGTCGCTTCTCCACGGAGCGCACCGATCGCCGCGGCGTTCAGGTTGTGCTTCAAGTAGAGCACTTGATCCTTCAACTGTGCCAGCACGGGTTGCATGCTTGCTTCGGCAGCCTTCAGCGACACGGCCAACTGTTGGTACTTCGCCCGCGTTTCGTTGAGTTGACGGCGGCTGTTCGAGGCGTAAGTGGGGTTCGTAAACTGGCCGATTTCTTTTTCCCACTCGCTGAATAGGTCGGTGGCCACTTGATCCATTTCTTTGATCCGCTTGCGCACGAACTCGGCGTCCCTTTCGGCGTCCTCATATTCGCCTTTGAGTTTGTCGTAATTGGATTCCAACGCACCGCCATTCACCGAGTACAGGTCGCGCAGCCGAGTGAGGGCATCCTTGAATTGAGTCGCCGCGTCTTGCTGACTGTCGCGGGCTTTTTCAACGGCGCTCTTCAGTAAATCGCGTTTCTCGATGCCAAACTTTTCCATGGTCGCGTAATACATGGACTGGCAACCGGTACCGACAAGAGCCAGAGCAAGCACCAGCGCGGCGAAGCCGGGAAAACTCACGGCGGGGAAGATATCGCCAAGTCGTTCCAGAGCAATCAAGAAGCCGGTTGGCGGAAAGCCAAGCTGGCGACTCGTGCCCGCGGCATGAAGCGGTTGAGCAGGTTCAACCGCTGGGCAGAAACAGGTGCCTCGTACTCTCGGCGGCTACCCGCCTATTCCAAACGCGGGCGGACGATGTGGACCGGCCGTTGACTGCCGGCGATAACTCGTTGGGCAACGGACCCGAAGAGCGCCGACAACGCCGCCCCTCGTCCATGTGATGCGAGACAAATCACGTGCGCGCCGAACTGACGAGCCTGCCGGAGGATCGCCGCCGGAACATCCGTCTCCGCCCTGACGACGACCTCTGGTTTGATCCGACGCCGGAACGCTTCCGCGGGAAAAAGACTGCCCAGTCTGCGCTGTATGTGGCGCCGCCATTGGCGGTGTTCACCGGGGGATAAGGTCGGCCGTTTGGGATGACCGCCAAGCAAGGTAAAGGCCCGCTCCACGGGTGGCAGAACGTGAAGCAACTGGAGAGTTCCCCCGACTGGGAGCAACGCACAAGCGGCCGGAATCGCGAGGTTGGACAACGGCGAGAAGTCGGTGGTCACCAGGACTCGATCGAGTGGAGGAATGCGTCCCCGCGCCAAGTATCCGGCTTGGGCCGGCACGACGGCCACGCTGGTGGGAGCATCGGCCAAGAGCGCGCGCGAAGTTGAATCATGCCAGAGACGACGGACGCCATGATGCTGATGCGTTCCAGAAATGATGAGGTCCGACTTGTGGGTTTTCGCCAGTTCGATAAGCCCGTCGGAGGGAGGACGGCCGGTGGTGGCCACCGCGATTTTGAATCGGCGCGGCTCTAGTTGCGCCGCGACCCTCTCCTGGAGGTCGCGTTCTAGGGCAGCCTGCGTGAGTTCGGGATCACCGGCAGGCGCTCCCCAATTTGTTATTCCGGTCTCAGGATCAGAAATATACCCGGCTACAATCTCGCACGGCCCAACCTCCGCCAATTCGCGCGCTAAGCCCAACGCCACATCGCTGAGATTTGAAAAGTCCACCGCCACCAGAATTCGCAGCGGGCGGCTCGCGGTTAGCCACTCCTGGAACGGTAACACCTGCCGCACTACCAAAGTTGGTACTGGCGCCGATTCGGCCACTCGATCGGCAGTGCTGCCCAAGACCAAGCGGATCAAGCCAACCCGGCCGATGGAAGACAAGACGACCATGCGCGTTGAGCCAGGTTTCGCGGATCGCGGGAGTTCGTCGGCCGGAGTTCCCGTTTCGAGGCGCGTCTTAACCGCCAAGCCGGTCGCCCGTAAAGGTTGCGCGACCTTGTCCAATTGCTGACGCAACACCGCTTCCACGGGTGACCACACCTCTAGCGGCATGTCACTCTCAGAGATCGGCGTCGCCACATGCACCAGCTCCAGCGTGTCATTGAAGCGTCGCGCCAAAGCGCTGGCCACGGTCACAGCCTCGGCCGCGTTGGGGCTAAAGTCGGTTCCACACAAAATCGTCATGGCTTAGAGGGGCTGGAGTATCGACAGACTCCCACACCCGCCGGCGATTGCCAACCTCATTGGGCACTCACGCTTGACCGATCTAACCGATGTCCCAAATCAAATCCCTTCGCCAGGCTGTGTGCCTAACCCGCGCAGTTGGCTCATCAAGTAAGGCAAGAGCTGCTTCTTTCGGGACACGACTCCCTCCATCTCAAAGACTCCCGGTGAGACCTCCGGATACGCAATCCCATCGACGAATGGCTTCGGTCCCGCGACGAGCATCAAGGACTTCTGCCGCACGACGTCGGTAATGAACAGGACCGAAAAGATCAGGTCATTGTTGCGTCGATGCCGTTCCAACGCGGCCTGAACTTCTTGGGCTTGTTTCCAAAACGTGGTGAATCCGAGTTCCTCGATCTGCGCAACGCTGAAGCGGCGCCCGTCTTCGACGTACTCCTTGCAATCTGCCGTGATCGCTCGCTCCGGCGGTTGCGACACCAGGACGGAGCCTATGCTGAATAACTCTTCCGTAAACTTGGTGGCGTTGACGCCGGATATTCCTTCCAGCCAAGTCAAAATTTCCGCATCCCGCTTCGTCGTCGTGGGCGAGGTTAGGTTGAGGGTGTCGGTGACG
>DLVS01000130.1 GCA_003445095.1 Verrucomicrobiales bacterium | reverse complement strand
CGACACGATGCGGACGAAGCCAGTCTCGGTGAGCGGGCAGGTCGCCCAGCCCTTGGCGCGGTGGCGGGTGAACCACTTCACCGCTCTTTCGTGCTGCGCGTGGCTCGGCCAGAGCAGTGCGATGAGCACGTTGGTGTCGAGGAGATGCCCCTTCATGCGCCCTCCGCCTCGATGCGGCGCACGTCCTCAGTGGTCACTTTGGGCGAGTCCTCGGGGAGCTGGAAGACTACGAGCCCATCCTTGTCCCGGGAGGGGGTGGCGGCGGCCAGCCCCCGGCGCATGAGGTCCGAGACGGTCTTGCCCAGCGACAGGCCACGCAGTCGGGCTTGGCGCGCGGCCAGTTCGGCGACATCATCATCCAGCGTCAGTGTGGTTCTCACACCGGTAATGATACGCACTCGACTTATTGATGTCCAAATCCGTATTTGGCATCATGGAATTGAAAAGATGCCTACGCAGGTGTGGCGTGACCCAAATCGTCGCTCCCGACCCGCTAGGCTGCCACCAGGCTCAGACCAGGGTGAAGCCGAGGCAGGCGTTGATCCGCTGGACCAGCGCGCGGCGACGGGCAACGGTCACTATCCCCCGGCGGGAATACAACCGCTCCTTCTCCACCAGATACAGCAGGTCGCACTTCACCAGCGTTTTCCAATCGAGTCCGTCTTCGCCGTTGAGCAGGATCTCGTTCTCGCGCGGCGGCCGGCTGGCCCGCTGGCTCGAAGCGATGAGCACATTGACCAGCGGCGCCCGCGCCACTCGGTCGGGATGGCTGACGATCACCGCCGGATGAGGACCGGCGTCGGCGAAGTCGCAAGTCCAGATCTCCCAGGGCTTCATTCGGGCTCCACCTTCAAGGAAGAGACGCCGGCGGTGCGTCGTTCGGCTTGGTTTTCCGCCTTCGTGTAGAGACGCCGCAAGGAGCCGGCAGGATAGATCGCGCCGGAAAGCGCCCGCTCCTCGGCGTCCAGAATGCGGAGGCCGGCCCGGACGACCTCGCTCGAATTGTTGTAACGTCCGCTGGCCACCAGCCGTTCGATCAGTTCCTCGAAGTGTTTGGTCAGCGCGATGTTCATCAGCGGCACGGTGGAATAGATGCTATCTGATGTCAAACTACGCCCGCTCGGCAGTGTCCTAAATGGGTGGCGGCTTGACCCGCTCCAGCCATACGCGGAGCGTCGTGGAGTACTCCAGTCCTTCCGCTTTCGCGGCACGTCAGAGTACCGCTGCGTCGCGACGGAGGCCGGAGTTTTCAGCGTACCCCGACGCCCCACCCGCTCGGGTCGTCCGCCACCGTCGCCCCGCTCCAAAAACGCCAGAGGACTGGCGTACTCCACAACCTGGCGGACTGGCAGCGATGGGGAGCCGCTCCCATACAGAGTTTGCAATTAGGCCACTGCTCCCATCGTCACTTCATTCAAATTCTCTTCATTTCGATGATCAGTTTCGTCGCCGTTTTGCGCAGGAAGGAGCAGGATAACCGCACCAACTCCCATGGACCCCAATGGTGACTCAGAGGAAACGATCTTCACCGCTGCGCTTGGCCTGGCCTCGCCGGCGGCACGGGCGGCTTATCTGGATCAAGCCTGCGCTGACAATCCTGATACGCGGCGCGCCGTCGAGGAGTTGCTGCGTGCTCACGAAGCCGCTCGCACTTTCATCGACCAGTCACCGCTCGAGGGAGCGCGCCGAGAGCATGACGCCCAAGCGTTGCGGACCACCATCTTCGCCACTTCTGCCATCCGTCCTGAAGAAGAGCGTCCCGGAACGGTGATCGGCCGGTACAAACTGCTGGAGAAGATCGGCGAGGGCGGCTTCGGCGAGGTTTATGTCGCCGAACAGCGCGAACCCGTGAAGCGCAAAGTCGCGCTGAAAATCATCAAGCTGGGCATGGACACCCGGCAGGTCGTCGCCCGCTTCGAGGCCGAACGTCAGGCCTTGGCGCTGATGGATCATCCCAACATCGCCAAGGTGTTGGACGCGGGCGCGACGGAAACGGGCCGGCCGTACTTCGTCATGGAACTGGTTCGCGGAATTCCCATCACCAAATACTGCGATGACAATCAACTCGACGCCGGGGAGCGCCTGCGGCTGTTCACTCTGGTGTGCCACGCTATCCAGCACGCGCACCAGAAGGGGGTCATCCACCGCGATATCAAGCCATCCAATATTCTGGTAACGCTCCACGACGGTGTGCCGGTGCCCAAGGTGATTGACTTCGGCATTGCCAAAGCGACGCAGGGCGAGCTGACCGACAAGACCATTCACACGCAGTTCCAGCAGTTCATCGGCACGCCCGCTTATGTCAGCCCTGAGCAAGCCGAGATGAGCGGGCTCGATATTGATACGCGCAGCGACATCTATGCGCTGGGCGTGCTGCTCTACGAACTGCTGGTGGGGAAGACGCCGTTTGACGGGAAGGAAATGCTCCAAGCCGGGCTAGACTCAATGCGCCGCACCATCCGGGAGCAGGAGCCGGTGCGTCCCAGCACGCGCTTGGTGACCCTTCAGGGCGCGGAGCGCACCTCGGTGGCCCAACGTCGAGGCAACGCCGATGTGACCAAGCTGGCCGCGGCATTTCGAGGCGACCTGGACTGGATCGTGATGAAGTGTCTGGAGAAGGACCGGACACGCCGCTACGAGACCGCCAACGGGTTAGCGGCGGATATCCTGAGGCATCTGGGTAACGAGCCAGTGGTGGCCCGTCCACCGACCACCGCATACCGCCTTCAGAAGGCGATCCGGCGAAACAAGGTGGTTTTTGCCGCTGGCGCCTTGGTGGCCGTGGCGCTGGTCGTGGGAATCGGAGTCAGCACTTGGCAAGCGGTTTTGGCGACCCGGGCCAGGACCGGGGAAAGAGAACAGCGGCTCGCCGCCCAGGCCGAACGCGACAAAGCGCAGGCGGCACAGCAGGAAGCGCAACGGGCTCAGAAGGCGGAGACGGCCGTGCGGCAGGAGGCCGAACACCAGCTCTACGCGGCGAAAATGAACCTGGCCCAACAAGCCTGGGACGAGAATAACATGAGCCGGTTGCGGCAGATGCTGGACGATACCCAGGATTCACCCTACCGCGGCTTTGAATGGTATTATTGGCAGCAGCAGGCTCATCTGGCCCTGCGGACACTGCGAGGTCACGCCTCTATCGTGTTTTCCGTCGCCTATTCGAAAGACGGTCGGCGGATTGTCACTGGCAGTTATGATCACACGGCCAAAGTGTGGGATGCCACCACCGGCAAAGAATTGCTTGCGCTTAAAGGGCATGACGACGGGGTTGTTTCCGTTGCCTTTTCCCCAGACGGCCAGCGGATCGCCACGGGCAGTTGGGACAAAACGGCGAAGGTATGGGAGGCGGCCAGCGCTCGGAACATCATTACACTCAAGGGGCACCACGCTCCGCTAACTTCTATTGCCTACTCTCCGGACAGTCAGCGGATTGTCACTGGAAGTCACGACACGACCGCCAAGGTCTGGGATGCGACCACCGGTAAAGAAATACTCACGCTCAAGGGCCATAGCACCGGGATTCTCTCAGTTGCCTTTTCCCAGGATGGCCATCGGATTGTCACTGGAGGTGAGGATCAAATTGCCAAGGTGTGGGACGCAGCCACCGGCATGGAACTCCTGACGCTTAAGGGGCACAGCAGTGAGGTTTCTTCCGGGACCTTTTCGCCGGACGACAAAATGATTGTGACCGGGAGTCATGATAGGACCGCCAAGGTGTGGGACGCAGCCACCGGCATGGAACTCCTGACGCTGAAGGGGCACAGCCGCGCGGTTTCTTCCGGGGCCTTTTCGCCGGACGGCCAAAAGATTGTGACTGGGAGTTATGATAGGACCGCCAAAGTGTGGGACGCGGCCAGCGGCGGGGAATTGCTAACGCTCAAGGGACACGCCGACCCGATTACTTCTGTGGCTTTTTCGCAGGACGGCCAGAAGATAATGACTGGGAGTTATGATAGGACCGTCAAAGTATGGGCGGCCGTCGGCGGGGGGGAATTCGCCACGCTCAAGGGGCACAGTGGTCAAGTCTTCGGTGTCGCCTTCTCTTCGGACGGCCAACGGATTGTCACGAGCGGTGGGGAGGACAAGGTTGCCAAGGTGTGGGAGGCGACCAGCGGCCGAGAATTGCTCACGCTCAAAGGACACACCGACCAGATCGCTTCGGTTGCCTTTTCTCCGGATGGCCAACGAATCGCCACTGGCAGCGGAGACAATACCGCCAAGGTATGGGCTGAGGCCAGCGGCCAACTGCTAATGACGCTCAAGGGGCACAATGCTCTAGTGACCTCTGCTACCTTCTCCCCCGACGGCCAACGGATCGCCACCGGCAGTTGGGACAAGACGGCCAAGGTGTGGGAGGCGGCAAGTGGCCGTGAACTACTCACGCTCAAGGGGCACAGCCAACAAATCTCTGCTGTCGCCTTTTCCCCAGGCGGCCAGCAGATTGCGACCGGTAGTGGGGATAGCACGGCCAAGATTTGGGAGGCGGTCAGCGGCCGTGAACTGCTCACGCTCAAAGGGCACGCTGGGGGTGTCGCTTCAGTGGCGTTTTCGCCGAACGGACAGCGGATTGTCACCGGAAGCTTTGGCGGGATTGTCAAGATTTGGGATGCCGTCAGTGGCACTGAACAAATCAATCTCATGGGGCATACCGGAGGCATCAGTTCCGTGGCTTTTTCGCCAGATGGCCAGCGGATTGTCACGAGCGGATGGGAGGATGAGACCATCAAGGTATGGGACGCGACCAGCGGCCGTGAACTGCTCTCGTTCTCAGACAACAATGGCGAAATTACTTCTGTCACCTTCTCACCGGATGGTCACCGGATTGCCGCTGGTATTGCTGGTACGGATCTCCAAGCCAAGGTCTGGGGGGCGGCGCGCGCCGAGCAGGTCGCCGCTTGGCAGGAAGAAGAACGCGCTGCGGCCCAGTCTATGGCTCCGCTGCGGGAAGAATTTTTGGCGGAACAGGAGCGCCAAAGGATTGATCGCGAGCGTTCTTCGATCAAGCAATGGCTGGTCATGGCGCCGATCGCTTTGGCAGCCGATCAAAGTGGGGCGGCAGGATTGGAGATCGAGCAAATTGAGGGCGAAAGCCGGCTGAAGCCGAAGGCAGGAGAGGCGAGATCCACCGGGGGTAGAGAATTGAAGTGGCAGGAGGTGACTCTGGAGGGGTCGCTGGAGTCGTTACCGGTGGACTTTGTGATCGACTTCAACGCCGTCGTGGGATCGGAGACAGCTCAGAGCGTGGCCTACGCCGTCTGCTATTTGCGCTCGGACGCTCCGAAGCGTGGGCTTCAACTGCTGGTGGGCAGCGACGACGAAGCGAAAATCTATTTGAACGGCAAAGAGGTTTATAGGAGTTCCGTCCCGCGCCCGTTCTCCGAGGGACAGGATACGGTGCCCGACATTGCCCTGAACGCAGGTGTGAATGTACTGGTGTTCAAAGTAGTGAATGAATTCGAACAGTGGCAGGGCTGTATTCGCCTCACCGACGCCCACGGTAATCCGGTTAAGGGAGTGGAAGTGACCCTGGATCCGGAGCCAAAGGAGAGGGAGAAACAGCCATGAGCAAGACCTCGCCGTTATCCAATTCCCCTGAGGATTAACGCCGTCCAAGATCGCTGGCAGACCCCGCCGCCGATTCGGCGGTCGCGCAGCGTTTTGTAATGCGGCGGCGGCCGTCGGTTCGCGCACCGTCGGCGCGCGATCGGCTACGTCCCGCCGCAGGGCATCGAGTTCGTTGACGACCTGCGGCAACGCGTTGAGCTCGATCGCGATCTCGGCGTTCAGTTCCGCGGCGGTCACAGCAGCACGCGGGCTCGCTTTTCGATGAGTCGGGTGAAAGAGGTAGGCGGGTCGAGCGCCACCAAGTCCAGCGGGACACCCAGGGCCTTCTCCAGTGCAGAGGCCAGCTGGAATAGCTTCCAGCCAGGGACACCCGCACAGGCGAGATCCAGGTCGCGTGCCGTCGCGGGATTTTCCAGCGCGCTGCCAAAGAGCAGCAGTCGCCGGGCTCCAAACCGGCGAGCCACGAGGACGGCCTTCGACAGCTCGTTCTCCAACGAGACAGCAGTTTCTTTCATTCCCGAACCCTACTTCGACACCGGCCGTCCTGCTAAGTCGGAGGAACTGAGCCGCTCCAGCCAGTCGCGAAGGGTCGTGGAGTACTCCGGTCCTTCCGCCTTCGCGGCACGTCAGAGCACCGCTGCGGCGCGACGGAGGGCGGAATTTTTAGCGTACCCCGGCGCCCCACCCGCTCGGGTCGTCCGCCACTGCCGCCCCGCTCCAAAAACGCCAAAGGACTGGCGTACTCGACAACCTGGCGGACTGGCAGCGATGGGGAGCCGCTCCCATCCAGAGTTTGCAATTAGGCCACTGCTCCCATTGTCACTTCATTCAAATTCTCTTCATTTCGATGATCAGTTTCGTCGCCGTTTTACGCAGGAAGGAGCAGGATAACCGCACCAACTCCCATGGACCCCAATGGTGACTCAGAGGAAACGATCTTCACCGCTGCGCTTGGCCTGGCCTCGCCGGCGGCACGGGCGGCTTATCTGGATCAAGCCTGCGCCGGAAATCCCGATCGGCGCCGCGCCGTCGAGGAGTTGCTGCGTGCTCACGAAGCCGCGCGCACTTTTATTGACCAATCCCCGCTGGAAGAAGCCCGCCGAGGGCATGAAATCCGAGCTTTGACACCCACGGCCGCGCCCCTCCCTTCATCCACGGAAGGTTCCGGCTCGCGCATCGGCCGCTACAAGCTCCTCCAGCAAATCGGCGAAGGCGGCTGCGGCACGGTGTTCATGGCCGAGCAGGAGGAGCCAGTTCGCCGCCGCGTGGCGCTCAAGGTTATCAAGCTGGGCATGGACACCAGGTCTGTCGTCGCCCGCTTCGAAGCGGAACGCCAGGCCCTCGCGCTGATGGACCATCCCAACATCGCCAAGGTGCTCGACGCCGGCGCCACCGAATCCGGCCGACCGTTCTTCGTGATGGAACTCGTCCGCGGCATCCCCATCACCCGTTATTGCGACGACCACAAGCTCGATACCCAGCAGCGGCTCGACCTCTTCATCAAGGTCTGCCACGCCATCCAGCACGCGCACCAGAAGGGCGTCATCCATCGCGATATCAAGCCATCGAACATCCTCGTCACGCTGCACGACGGCCAGCCGGTGCCCAAGGTCATTGATTTCGGGATTGCCAAGGCCACTGAGGGCCGGCTCACCGACCACACTCTCTTTACCGCCTTCGAGCAATTCATTGGGACGCCCGCTTACATGAGCCCGGAGCAGGCGGAGATGAGCGGGCTCGATATAGATACGCGAAGCGACATTTACGCCCTCGGCGTTCTGCTCTACGAGCTGCTCACCGGCAAAACACCATTCGATCCCAAGGAACTCGCCCAGGCGGGCCTTGACGAAATCCGCCGCCGTATCCGCGAAGTCGAGCCGGCCCGGCCCAGCACACGGCTGAGCACGTTGCAGGGCGATGCCCTCACCACCACCGCCAACGCCCACGGCACGGTCGCGCCCAAGCTGGTCAATCTCATTCGAGGCGACCTGGACTGGATCGTGATGAAGTGCCTGGAGAAGGACCGCACGCGGCGCTACGAGACAGCCAACGGGTTAGCGGCGGACATCCTAAGGCACTTGCAGAACGAGCCAGTCACCGCCCGGCCGCCGAGCCAGGTTTACCGGTTCCACAAAGCCTATCAACGCAACCGCCTGGCGTTTACGGCGGCGGCCTGTGTTTTCGTCTCCCTGGTGATTGCGCTGGCCTTCATGCGGGTTGCCGCCCGGCGCGAAGGACTGGCGCGAGTTCATGAGTCCATTCAGCGGAACTTGGCGGAGCAACGGCGGGTCGAGGCGGAGTCGGCTCAAAAAGTTGCCGAGACTGAGCAGCAACGGGCCGACGCGCAGGCACAGAAAGCCTTGGCGAACGAGGAAAGGTCGCGGCGCTTACTCTACGCCTCGGACATGAACCTCGCCCAGCAGGCACTCAAGTTGAACAATCTCGGCCGGGCGCGCCGTTTGCTGGACCGGCACCGGCCGCAAACCGGACAGGAAGACCTTCGCGGATGGGAATGGCGTTACCTCTGGCAACACACCCGCAGCAGTGCCCTGGAAACGCTCACCAACCGACCGACGCGCGGATTCTCCGTCAGCTTTTCTCCGGATGGTAGCCGTCTGGCTGTGGGTTGGTTCGATGGGCGTGTGGATTTGTGGGATGTCCAGAACCGCCGATTGATTAGGGCTTTGACGGATCACAGGGATCACGGATTTGGACGGGTGGCTTTCTCCCCGGTTCGGAATCTTTTGGCGGCCACCTCAGAGACCAATGTGGTCACCCTATATGACCTTGATTCTGGACGCGAATCGGTTCTTTGGAGAGATTCCGACCAAGGCGAATGGAGCGTCTACAATCTATCGTTTTCCCAGGATGGCTCAAAGCTGATCATCGGTACCGACAAACCTTTCTATCCTGAATCAAAACCCGATGATTCAGGCGAAGCCGTTTGGGTGGTCAATGTCGCGTCCGCTCAGATCGAAAGCCGCCACTGGACTGCTGAAGGCCGGAACTCATTCTTCGGAGGCGCTCGCCTGTCGCCCGATAACCGGCGCCTGTATCTGCCTCGTCCTGACGTTTGGAACAACCGCTACAGCATTCAATGCCTCGACCTGGCCGCCGGCCGCGAACTCTGGCGCACCGAACCGCAACGGGACTACGGTCTTACCGCGCTGGCCGTTTCGCCGGATGGTCGGGTGTTCGCGTCGGGATCGGGATATGAAGATCCCACCATCCGCATCTGGGATGCGGCGACCGGCAAGCTCATCAACAGTCTCACGGGACACACCGGCTGGGTTTGCAACCTGGAATTTACCAAAGACGGACGACGTTTGATCTCCGCGGCGTCCGATCAAACCATCCGCTGCTGGGATACGAGCACTTGGAGAGAAACTGGGGTGCTCCGCGGCCACACCGACGAAATTCACGCCGTTGCGATCTCCGACACCGCACATCTCATCGCCAGCGCAGGCAAGGACGGGAACCTCATGCTGTGGCAGGATGATTGGGCGAGCGCCCCCGAAAAATACCGCCTTCTGCCTGAAAATCTTAAATACGGTCAGGTCCTGCCGTTGGACAATTCACGCGTATTGTTGATGCCCACGGGCCAGCCGCCTGAGTTACTGGATCTCAAGACTGGCTCGCTCCCGGTGCCGCTCCCGGAATTCGGCTCCTCCACCGACATCCTGGGATTCTTTGATACCAATCTCCTTTGCCGCTGGGACGGTACTAACCAGATTCTGGTCGGTGAATTGCTCGGGACGGAGTTTAAGCCTCGCGGCGCCATCACAATTGATTCCGGAATCCGCCCGGCCTGGGGCACCTACAACGCCCAACGCCAGTTGCTGGCGTGGACCGGAGAAAAGAATTCAACCTCGATTTTCTTGGCCGCCCTCACGTCGAGCGCCCGCCGTATTGAAATTAAGAATGACTGCGCCGTCGGCTGGATTGTCGCTCAATTCAGTAACGATGGGAATCGCCTCCTGGTGTTCACCTACACCGAAAAAGGATGCTCTTTTCGCGTCGTGAACGTCGATACCGGACTAACCATCAGGTCTATTGACGAATACCCCGACGTGGCAGCCTTCGCTAATGCCGGCCGTGTCCTGGTCGCAAGTTTTAGCACCGAGGCCGGAGGCCATGGAATCGGATTCTATGACTTGGAGAACCCCGATCGGGCACCGCGTCGTGTTGCCGGACGACATCTCTCCAAGGGATTCGCAGTTTCGCCCGATGGCAGCTTAGTGGCTTTGTCCAACGAAGGTGGACAAGTACGGTTGTTCGATCCGGCCAAAGGTGAATTGCTCGAATCCCTTGACGCTCACCTCAACGCGGCCTTGGGCCTGGCCTTTTCCGCCGACGGGCAAAGGTTGATCTCGTCCGCGGGCGGGCGGGAAGCCGTCAAGCTCTGGGATGTTGTTACGCGGCAAGAGCTGCTGACGTTGGGCGGCACCGGCTCAATGCTATTCGCAGCCAACTGGAGCGCCGATGGCAACGTGATCCTCGCTGGTCCACCTTGGCAGACTTGGCGTGCGCCAAGCTGGGAGGAAATCGCCGTCGCTGAGGCAAAGGAAAAAGCGGAGCCCAAGCAGCCATAGGCAGACTCCTCCGACGAAGTAACTGCGGAAGACTGGAGGAAACCGCTCAGCCTGCGGCGGTTGTGGTCTTGCTGGAAAAGGAAGCGATCTTCCGCCCGGATTTCTCCTGCCGGCGCCGAGCGTCTGCCAGCAGGGCCTTAAGGTCATAGGCCCAGCGGGCCGCCAGTTCTTCCCGGGCTTTGCGTACCACGCTGATCACCTCGTCGTGTTTCATGGTTTTATTCTCCCATAAGTTCTTCCGGCGTGCAAATGACCGGCGCGGTGTAGCCCAGGCGGGCGCAGACCGCGCGAATTGACTCTGCCTTCTCCGCGTTGGCGATGTGGGTGCAGTTCCAAGTCAGAATGAGAGATGTACAGCTCGAACCGGTTGCGCCGCATTTCCCACCATTCACGGGTGATCTGCTGGTGGCCGGCGCGGATTAAGTCACGGCTCGGCCACGCCGTGAGATAGCTCGGCACCGTGGTTTCGAGGTACAGGCGCGTTTTCACCTGTTCCACGAATAGGGCAGTGAATCAATGCCGGCAATCTCCCCTGATGCCGACTCCTGAAGAAGCCCGGTCTGCGCTGGCAACGATTGATAGGCCACTGCTCCCATCGTCACTTCATTCAAATTCCTCTCATTTCGATGATTAGTTTCGTCGCCGTTTTGCGCAGGAAGGAGCAGGGAGTAAACCATCGTGAATGAGCCTAATATGAATCCATTCAATCTGAGCGATACCAACCAGATCATCGCCGTGGCGACCCGCGGACGATTCCCAGGCCGCCGCGCAACTTTTCAAGTCAGCGCCGTCGAAGGGTCGCCAATTCCTCAACGTCAGCCCGCTGTCGTAATCCGCAGCCTGCTTCCTTCCCAGACTCTCGGCGCCTCGCTTCTGAGCCTAGTGTTGGGCCTCCTGCTCTCACCGAGTTTAGCCGGCGCGCTCACCAACTCGGCGACCCTCAACCTCCATCCCAAATCCATTCAAGTCCTTCCGGCCTCCGCGTTCGATCCAGATGAATTCCTTTATTCCATGGAATTCAGTTCCGATGTGCTGCCCGACGGGAGTTTCGAGAGCACCAACGATGAACTGTATCTGGTGGAAGGGGCTGATCATTACGCTACGGCCGTGCAACTGTCGCGCGACGATCTAGGAATCGTTGAGTACGGATCCCTGGAGGTCGTCATCCCAGATTCGGAAGACTCGGATGGAAACCTGATCCGGGACTTTTTTGAAGTTTCCCACGGAATCAATGCCTCGAATTCGGGAATTCTCGTAATCAATGGTGAAACCAATGCCTTGGCCGTGGAATGGCACCGGGAGGCGGGCGAGTCATCCGGTAGCGTGAAGCTCACTACGAATCCGGGCTCTCCACAGCTCCCGCGATTGGAGTTCCTTCATGAATTCAGGATCTACCAATTTCAGGGAACGCTGGAATATGTTTTGCGAAAGAACGACGACAACACGATCAATTGTAACTTCACCCTCGACAGGGTCGGCCCCGATCAGCCCACCGATCTATGGTCCGCCAGGGTGTTGGGATACTTGGAACTGGCCAACCGGGGCCCGGATCAGTTGGATCGCATCGGGGGACAATTTCTGGAATTTGTTGAAAAGAGTGTTCGTTTTCATTGGATTCTGGGCTCGGAGGAAGCCACTGACTACGGCGGCCAAATATACTATCTCAACCGCCTCGGAGCAGGGCACGGATATGCCGGACTTTGCTACGTGATCCGCACTGAAGATGATCCACTGTTCGGGTATCAGTTTTGGGCCATGGCGATCACGGATTCCAATGATTCCGATGGCGACGGTGTCCCTGACCTGAGCGACAACGAATTTGCCGGGCTTCCGCCGCCGCCACCCCTGAAGGTCGAACTTTCCAACGGGAAGGTGCGACTCACAATTCGAGGCATCTTGGGGGCGCAACTCCAAAAGAAGACACGATGTGATCTGCTTGGGGGACAATGGATGCCCGTCGAGGGGCTTGTTTTGGAGCCGGGCCGAACCGCGGTGATCACGTTGGGAGACGCTGACGGATGCACCTTTTATCGATTGGCGCTTCCGTCGGAATAAGCGTTCAAGGTTCATTGGCATCAGATGTCTCGTTCTTCCCCTCCCGCGATGACCCGCCGTTGGCCTCGGCGCTCAGTCCTCCGAGTAAGCCAAATGACTACCACGTTCAGCACTGGGAGGCCGCTTGCTGACTTTTTTGGGTGGCCGAGCCATGACTCGGATTACGCGATGAGAGACGCTTTTGAAAATGAGTGAGGTCACTGAAATTCTTGTCGCCGCGCGGGCGGGTGATGAGGCCGCTGCCGCGCAACTGTTCGAGTTGGTCTATGCCGAGCTGCGTCAGGTGGCGGCGCGAAAAATGGCGCAAGAGATCGCGGGGCAGACCCTGCAGCCGACCGCGCTGGTGAACGAGGCCTGGCTGAGGCTTGGTGCCGACGGGCCTCAGCATTGGCGAAATCGCGCTCACTTTTTCGCGGCTGCCGCCGAAGCAATGCGGCGCATCCTGGTCGATCGAGCGCGCCGCAAACTCGCGCAGCGTCGCGGGACCGGCGTCGCGCACGAAGACATCGCGGATCTCCAGATCGCTGCGCCGGTTCCGGACGAACAGTTGCTGGAGCTTCACGAAGCGCTCGATCGTCTTGCTGCGCATCATCCGAACCGGGCCGAACTGGTGAAGCTTCGCTATTTCACCGGACTGACCTTGGACGAGGCTGCCGAAATCCTGGACATCTCAGTGCCCACCGCGATGCGATGGTGGAACTATGCGAAAGCATGGCTCTTTCGAGAGCTGCAGAAAGCGCGGTCATCGTGAACAGGCACCCTCAAACCGCTGGGTCCCCGGGGCCGCGCAATCGGTTCCTAACACCTCACCAGCGAGCTACAGCGGCCTCAAGTGGATCGAACCGTCGCTTCGCCTGGCGTGCGTCCACCATCGGCGCCGACCGCACTGAACTGATAGCGCTTTGCCTTCCTTACCAATTCCTAAATACCCATGAAACGACCTGTACTAGTCTGTGCCCTGGCCTGGCTTGCCGGAGCCACCGTCATCACTCGAATTGGAGCCGCTACGCTGGAATGGACCGGGGGCGGCGGTGATGGCTCCTGGCACAACCCGGCCAACTGGACCCCTGCCGGGCCGCCAGGCGCCGATGATGATGTCCTCCTAAGCGGAGCCGCGCTGGGAACATCGATTACGCTGACCAACGTGGTCGGCGGGGTCGATATCCGCGGCTTCACCAACCTCGTTCCCGTGTCCTTTAAGCTGAGGGCAACGACGCTTCGCATCCGCGGTGAAGTCGAACTCAACTCTGGCTTCGCGCTGGAGGCCGACGAGAGTGATGTCTCGCTGGTCAATCCAGCCATCCTGCTAGGCGTCAGTAGCCGTTCCGGCTTTACCGTGCGGAACAATTCGACCCTCAATATCACCAGGCTAACCGAGATTCTCGGGCGCGGCGGACACCAATGGGAGTTCAACGCCGCATCCGGTTCCCGGATTGAACTACCCGAGCTGCGCAAGATCGCCAGTGACAGCGCGTTTTCCGCCGTAGGTTCCAATGCCGTGATCCGGCTGCCCAAACTGGCGGAAGCCCGCTACGTGCGGCAAATCAGCGCCGGCAGGGGCGGCAGCCTGGTCATGCCCGCACTCACGATCCTCAGCGACTCATCGGTCTTGCGGCAGGAGAGCGGTTACCTCGACCTGGCGCAACTCGAGGAAGTTACGACAGGCTCCGTCGAGTTGCAGGCCACCAACATCACCTTTTCCGCGCTCGCGGTTCTGGATGGGTTTACCTGCGCCGCCACCCTGGGATCCCAGTTGAGCTTCCCGGCGCTGACCGAGTGGATTCCATCAACGCCCCAGCGAATCTACGCCCAAGATGCAGGATCGCGCATTGAATTTCCGAACCTGCAATTCCTTGTACAAACCAAGAATGGCTCGGGCACCACCATTGAAGGTTTGATCGGAGGCCAGATTCGTCTTCCCAATCTCCTTAGTACCGTCGGTAATGTTAATTTAAACGCCGGAAGCCAGTTTGCCTCTCCTGGATTCTATCCCGAGGTGTCCTGCAATCGGCTCGAAACCATGGCAGGCGGTTCGGTCTATTGTGCGTTCGGAGCCAAAATGCTGATGCCACGCCTGCGGCACGCGGAAGCGGCTTCATTCGTTGTCAGGCATCGAGGATATCCACAAACCACGCTGGCCATTGAGACGCTGGAAGCTTGTCCCGGATCAATGATCCAGATTCACGAAGGTTCCGGCTACACTTTGAATTTAGGTATGCTGACCAACGCTGATAATGCCTTCTTTGAAGCTTACGGAGGGGGTATAATTAATCTGCCGTCGCTCAAAACGTATAAATGGTACCCAGAAACATACGCCCAGGGAGGAAACGGCTGGACTTTCCGGGCGACCGGCGCCGGCGGCAGCACGCAGTCGCAGATTGTGCTGCCCGAATTGGAGTCGGTCCGTCTCTTGGGATCTGTGGGCCGTTATCCTGAGATCAGGGCGGACCAAGGCGGATTGATTTTAGCTTCCAAACTGGAAACGATTGTTGCAGTAAGCAGTCTGGATATTCTGTCTCTTGTCGCCGAAAATGAAGACAGTGAGATTCAATTCCCATCCCTTTCCACTGCGTCAGGCCTGCAATTGAATGGTCTTCCCACGCTCAAATTTATTGCAAGCAATGGGGGAGTCATTTCGCTCTCGGAGCTTGCCGCCGAGACGAAGTTCAGTTCCTGCGCGCTTGAGCTTTATGGTGGTGCTGTCCAGAGGGCATGGATTCGCACACCCCGTGGGGTGTTAATTTCGGGGTCCAAACTGACCGGGTCAGGTCATTTTGAGGGCGACCTGGTCTTTGATGACGGAGCCCAGGTGGGCGTTAAACATCGTGGGGCACAACAATCGGTAACGGATAAATTGTTCTTGGATGGGGAGGTGCAGCAGGGGCGGGGGGGAACATTTGAGGTTACGATGTTTGATGCCACTGATGCCCCCTCGCCGATTCAGCTCCGGCAAGTAAAAATTGCCGGTGAAGCGCGCATCGCTGGCAGGCTCGCCGTGGATCAATTTCGCACCGCCGTTTTGCAGGAAAACTATGAATTGATTTCCTGGGACTCTGTCGAGGGCGAGTTCTCCGAATTTTCCGGGCTGAATGGGAAGAACGGTCTGGAACTGAAACCTTCCTACGCGGACCCACAGCGGTTTGTGCTCACTACTGATCTTGCGGTTCCCCCTTCCGTCCTCGGGTACACTCCGGTTTCCGAGGCCAGCGGATTGGTCGATGCCGTGTCTGTGACCTTCAGCGAGTCCATGTTGCCCGAGGAATTCACCGCCGCTGACGTGGTCATCAAAGATCCCGCGGGCGACGCTATACCGGTCCTCGATCCAGTGGCCGACCCGATCAACCTTCGGAGTGTGTCCAAATTCATCATTCCTTTCCGGGCGCAAACCAACCATGGCACGTACACGGTGGTGATTGGGCCCAATATCCTGGATTTCGCGGGAATCCCAATGACTGGGTCGTTTGCCTGGCAGTTTGAGCTTTCTGGAACGCCGCCGGCCAAGACTTTTGAAGACTGGCGGCTGACGAAGTTCAACGCTGAGCGACTGCTTGATCCCCTTATTTCCGGCCCCGGCGCCGATCCCGACGGGGACGGCCTGACCAACGAGCAAGAGTACCAGTTTTGTCTGGACCAGGGGTGGAACATCAACCCGCTGGCCAAGGA
>DLVS01000504.1 GCA_003445095.1 Verrucomicrobiales bacterium | reverse complement strand
TCGGGCGAGTGAATCACCGGATGGCCGCTCGATCCTGTTCTGTCGCGCGGAGACCGGCCAGATGCCTTCCGTGTGGCTGATGAGTTCGAATGGGGGAAGCCCGCATCCGTTGACCGACGGTCAGGACGATCAAGGCGCGGACCATCCGCGTTGGTTGCCGTAATGATGAAAAGTGCGGCACGAACCGGAATGAATTTGGGGTGCTTTTGTGGCCCAGAAGTGAATGATCTCGGACGGTCGCGGATGACCAACTGAACCACAACCTGTGGTTATAGTGACCTTCAATCTACTCGCTGGGTTATGAATAATATTTTGTCCTTGCTGCGTCTCACGTTCGTCCTAACAGCCTGGTCTTCGGTGACCTTGCTCGGCCTGGCCGGCAACTATAAATCGATCACGATCGACGGCTCCTTCGATGACTGGGCGGGGGTTCCGGTCGCCTATGAGGATCCGGCGGATTCCTCGGAATCGGCCGACTACCGCCGCATCTGGATCGCTAACGACGACGAGTATCTTTACGTCCGCTTTACGCTGGAACGTCCCGCCAACCCGTTTCTCTCGACCGCCAATTTGGCGATTAGCACGGATGCCGATTCCGGAACTGGGTACCCGCCCTTCTTTGGTTCAGAGCTTTTGGTCCAAGGCGGCGGCGGCTACGATCAACGTCTCGGCGGATTCAACGAGGGCGAAGTGAACGCGCTGGGTTGGCTATCGGCCCCCGCGGGTGAGGCCACCGAATTTGAACTCCGGATCGCCCGGGGCGCACGGTACATCGGCGACAATGCCGTGGTGTTCGCCAACGAAGCTGTGTCGCTCTTGCTAGAAGCCGAGGATCCCAACTACGCCCGGAAGGAAACCGCACCCGACACCGAGGGTTTGTCCTACACGTTTGCCCCGGTGCCGCCACCGCTCACCAGTCCGCAAACGCTGGCGACACTCACCTCCTCGACTTGGAGGCTGAACGATGTCAGCACGGACGTCGGTGAATGGCTTGAGCTGGGCTTCGATGATTCGGGAGCTGGCTGGCGCGACGGTACCGGTCTGTTTGGTTACAGCCCGAACCCAGAGCTTTACCCAGCCGCGCTCGCTACGCCGTTGTCCACGGCGGCCAACACCGTGTATCTGCGGACGAAGTTTGACTGGAACAACGCCACAGGCGGCCTGGTCTTCGCCGTCAGCAACTGGCTGAGTGACGGCGCCATTATGTACCTGAACGGCGCGGAAGTGCGGCGCATCCGCATGCCGGCCGGCCCCACTACGCCCACCACTCCTGCCACCGGCGGACCATCGAGTCCTGGAGTTGCCGAAGTTTTTGGTGTGCCGGGTGCGCCGCTCATTGTTGGGGAGAACGTTTTGGCGGTGGAATTGCACCAAGGAAGCACGCCGGCCGACTTAGTCTTGGGGCTGTCTCTCACGGCGACCCCCGACTATCCCGTGCGGCTCGTGAACGTCGGCGAACCGACTGATCGCACTGTAACCGCGGGCGACCCGGTGACCCTTTCCGCCGAAGTTCTGGGCACGCCGCCGCTCACCTTTGAATGGCGGAAAGGGCCGGACTTGGTGCTGGGAGAGCACGGCCCAGCTCTCACCTTCGACCCCGTGCTTAAGACCGACGAAGGCACCTACACATTGCGCGTGACCAATCCCGGAGGAGACGTCACGACACGCGGGGCGCAACTAACCGTGAATGTTACGCCTCTCACCCTGACCGATCCTAATCTCCCGGCTGACGTCATGGCGATCGAAGGCGAGATGGTCTCCTTTAGCGTAGCTGCCGCTGGTTCGCCGCCGGTCACTTACCGATGGTTGAAGAATGGATTCCCAATCGAAGGGGCGACTGCAGCGACCTATACGTTGGCCGCGAACCCTGACAACGCCGGGCTTTACTCCGTAGAAGTTAGCAATCCTGCCACACCGAGCCTGATCAGCCGCGCCGCGCGCCTCACAGTACTATCTGACCACATTTTGCCCACCATCGCCGGGGTTGAGGGCACGCCGAATCGTGTCCGGGTGACTTTTTCTGAACCGGTGGATCCGATCACGGCCGGTGATTCAAAAAAATATGGCATCAGCGGGGGCCTCCAGGTGAATGACGCGTCGGTTAGCGGCGAGAACCCGGCGGTCGTCGTGTTGACTACTTCGAAGCAAATGTTGCTCACGGATTACACACTCACGATAACTGGAGTGAAGGACCGTTTTGGTAACGAAATCGCGCCCGGTTCCAGCCGGAGTTTCCGTTCGAACATCGCGATCGATGGCCGTTTCGACGACTGGGCCGATTTGGCATTGGTCCATAGCGACCCTTCTGAACCGCCGACCGCGGGCACCGACTTCGCGGACATTTGGGTCACCAATGACGACAAATACCTCTACATCCGGTTTACCCTGCACACGCTAGGCGACCCCGGCACTTTTCTGAACAACATCTTCCTGGACACGGATCCCGAGAACACTGGCTTTGGCACTTTCGGGATCGGGTCCGAACTGCTGATTCAGCAGGGTGCGGGTTATCAACAAAAGAACGGACAATTCAACGAAGGCGGGGTCGAAGGATTGGATTTCACCTCGGCCCCGACCGGTGTGGGCACTGAATTCGAGCTCCGGATTTCCCGATCGGTTCGCTATGAGTCTGACCAGTTGCCTGTATTCGTCGGCGAAACCGTCCGCTTCTTCCTCGAAACAGAAAACAGCAGCTTCGTGACCACGGATACCGCGCCGGATAGCGGCGGGTTGGAGTACACCTTCGTCACGGTTCCTCCCTCAGAAGTTGGGCCG
>DLVS01000241.1 GCA_003445095.1 Verrucomicrobiales bacterium | reverse complement strand
GCTTCGCCTTCGAAGGGTTTTCCCTCTTCAGTAGCGACCAGTTTGGCCGTTTCTCTGCCGGTGCCCATTTCGACCGTGAGACTTCCATCGGTGGGCGAAACCACCCGCCAGATGAACAGCAGATCTGATTCGCTCACACGCTCAACTGAGCGTTCAATGTGTGCAAACATGACGGGAGCTACCGTCGGCGCCACCCGCCGTGTCATTAACCGCGGCACGATCAGTCCCACGACCAACAAGCAGGCGGGCAATATCACCAGGAGTAAGACGGCCATGAAAATGCGCTTAGGCCAGGGATTCCATTGATCGCGTGGCTTTGCTTGGGCGGCCGATGGACCTGTCTTGAGAAATAGCCAGACGAGGAGTGCCCCTGCGGCCATGGGCAGGAGTCCGGCCAAAATGCCCCCAAATCCACCAGACGCACGGAACAACACCGGAGCTATTAGCCCGGCGACCATTGCCGAGGCCGGCAGAACGAGGAGAGAGACCACCAACCAGAACAACCGGTGTGGCCAAGGGTTCGGCGCGGGTTCGCTGAGCTGGGTGAGGACGCACCCAAAGGAAGGCCGCACGTCGCGATGGCCAAGAATCCAGATGCCAGCGGCAAATCCCGCGAGTTGCGCCAAACCGAAGAAGTTGGCCAGGTAAGCGCCGTTGCCGAGCGCGGGTCCCGTCATCGCCAGCAGCGATATTCGGCAGAGACTGAACAATCCCAACCCGATGGCGCCCCAATTCACCACTAGGGCGACAGCCCGCCAACGTCGGCCACGAGTGAGTAAGGCGACGCCAGTCAGCGCCAGCAAGCAGCCGGAGTGATAGAGGCGCATCGGACTGCCCAAGCTGAGTAAGGTAGGAACCAACGCGATCCCGCCCGTCAACAGGAACAGCCATGCGGCACGGTTGACCCAACCCGGCAACTCCGCCTTCGGACGCGGCCGGGGTTCGGCGAGTCGCCTTTGTAGCCGCACAACCCAGAGGGTTACCATCATGGGCACAGCCGATAGGAGCATCGTCGGGACCCACAACCAAGGCGTCCAGCCGAGCAACTGGCGCCGCCATCCACCGGCGAGCGAGATCGGAACATTGGACACGGTCAAGCCACCCAAAGCGCGATTACCGACCGCGATTCCGCCAAATGCTTCCCAACCGACCGCAATCCCACCGCTCGCGACCAGGAGCGCGAGGGCGAGTCCGCCGAAGCTAAAGAAACCGGCGGCAAGCCCTCCAATGGCCAGTCCGCCGACCGCGATTCCACCAAAGGCAAACAAGCCAGCCGCCACGCCGCCAAAGGCCAGGATGCCCCGCGCCTGACCACCGACCGCAAACCAACCCAACGCCCTCGGTCCCACCGCCAGAATCCCGCGGGCTTCGCGCGTTCGCCCGGTCTTGGGATCCCAACCCGACACCACATGCACTAGCGGCAGGCCGAACAACGTGCGAGGGGATTTGTATTCGAAGTCGCGGGGGACACCTCGCGGAGCCGCCGGCGGTGGCAGGATCGGCGGCGGCGTACTCAGTCCTTCCACCTGAGTCTTCACTTCGCCCGCGCTTTGTTGGCGTAGTTCGCGTTCTTTGGCCAAAGCTCGAAGCACAATCTCATCCACGCGCGCGTCGAGATCCGCCTTCGCTGACGGTGGCGCGAAACGTCCCAGCGGGAGTTCGCCCGTCAGCAGCTCGTAGAAGACGACCCCAAGCGAATAGATGTCAGCGCGGTGATCGACGTCGGACGGCTTTTCCACCTGCTCAGGGGCCATGTAGTGCGGAGTGCCGAGCCGAGCCCCACTCGCGGTCAACGTTACATCGCCCGGCCGATCGCCGACGAGTTTGGCGATACCGAAGTCGGCAATTTTTACTCGGCCGCGGGCGTCGAGCAGAATGTTCTCCGGCTTGATGTCCCGGTGTACAATGCCGCGTTCGTGGGCAAACTGCAGGGCCTCGCAAATTTTTGGAACGATCGTCAAGGCTTGTTCTGGCGAGAGCTTCTGCGTTTGCAGCAACTGCCGCAGCGTCAGCCCGTCCACAAATTCCATCAGCAAAAAGTGGAAACCGCCGGCTTCTCCGAAATCATAAACCGCGACAATGTCCGGGTGGCTCAACCGTGCCAGCGCACGCGCCTCCCGCTCGAAGCGCTGCGTGAACTCGGCATCCGGCAGTCCACTATCACGTTTGCGCGAGAGAATCTTCAGCGCCACCAACCGATCCAGCTTCGGCTGACGCGCCTTGTAAACGGCGCCCATGCCGCCCTTGCCGATGAGTTCGAGGATCTCCAGTTGCGGAAACAGCGGCGCGAGTTCGCTCACGCTGGGGGGATTGAATGCGGGTTGTTTGGCATCCGTGACGGTGTCAACCTGCGCCCCCATCTTCAGCAGGCAGGCGGGGCAAAGGCCGTCCAGCGCTCCCGCTGGCGCGGCAGAAGCCGCTTCAGCGCGGCGAAGGCCCGCCGGCATCGGCTTCCCGCAACTCGGACATGGCGTCGTTTCAATCACGATGGTCTTCATAACTTCTATTCCTTCTTCACCGGCCTCAGAAGCGTTTTTCGGAAG
>DLVS01000635.1 GCA_003445095.1 Verrucomicrobiales bacterium | reverse complement strand
AGGCGGATCGGCTTGCCGATGGGATACTCCGAAGGCAGGACGTCCAACGGGGCGTTGCCAGCGGGCGAAAACCCGAGCTGCAGCCGGCGTGGTGCGGCGACGAACACGCCCGCCCATAGGTTCTGGTGCGAGTACACCGGCGCGGCGAGGCGGCTTTGGGCCTCCAGCTCGACCCCCTCGGCCAGCTCCCGCACCCACAGCACGCTCATCCCGTCGTCGCGGTAGCGGAACAGGCCGCCGTGCTCGCCCAGGCTGCCGCCGACCCAGGCGCGCCGGCTACCGAATGCGCTCGGCGGCGCCAGGGAGGTCCAGCCGCGCTCGGGGGAATGGGGACGGGACGGCGCAGGTCTGGGATGCGGGGGACGGGGGACGGTCGCCTTGTGGCCGACTCGAACAGGAACTTTGAATCTACCTACATCGGCTGAGGGGCCGCCACTTGTAGGAGATCGATCCATGGAACGTCTGCGCGCACTCGGGCCGGCGATTCTTGCGGAAGTCGACGATGCCTCGCGACTGGGTTCACTTCACCCAGCTGAACCAATCCTTGACGAGGTTGGCGACGGTCTTTTCCTGCTCGGACATCCGGCGCGACTTGTAGGCTTGCCAGTTGAAGCTCTTGCTGAGCTCCTTGAGTTCGAGGCACGCCTTTTTGTGCCCCCCCGCGAGCTTGTCCTTGCCCGCCGCATCGAGATCCAGACGATCCATGCACTCCACGACCACGGCCAAGGGCGCGGCATCGGTCTTCTTTAGGAACCCCGCGACCTTCTTCAGAACCGGATCCTTGGCGTCCGGGACGCCGTCGAATTGGTTCACCCCGAGCTCGAAATTGGTGAAGATGCCGTAGCACCACGAAAAGATGACGGCTCGGCCGGACTTGAAAGCGAGCTCGGTAGCTTCTCTCAGCCACTTGGTGTGGTTCTTCGTGTGACCCTTCGAGTCCACGACAAGGATGTCGACCCCCAGTTCCTTTTCCGCAGCGGTCGCCATCTCCTCGTCCTGCTCGAAGATCTCCTTCTCCAAGATTCCGACCGTCTCGTTGCCGGCGTTGACGATGTTCGGCAGATCTCCGTGCCGCCCCGAAATGATCGTGAACTTCTTCAGCCCGGCCGCGTTCAGCTTCCGGACCAAGGGCGTCCAGGACGAGTCTCCGGCCACCGGAATGGACACATACAGGGCCGGCACTTTGAGGTCCGGTTTTCCGCCGATCTTCACCCACGGGAAGTGGATCGCGGCGCCGCCACCGTTCTGGACCGCCAAGCTGATCTCGTTCGCTTTCGTTTTCGCGCCGCCGACCTTGTACGTGTAGTTGTTCTCCTTGGTCAGCAAGGCCTCATCCACTAATACATCGGGCATCGACCTTCTCCTTGTTCGAGTTTGCGACGAGGAGCCTGCTTCGCTCGCTCGTCGTGGGATCGATCATGCGTGCGACACGCGTGATCTTGCTCAGCTTCCCTGCGCCGGGAATCTCGCGCTCGATGACGTACTTGGGCATCTCTTCCTTCGTTACTCTCGTGGCGGTACTTTGACGTGCCGCCAGGGAGTGGGTGCGTCGACAAAGACAACTAGTCGGCGCCGCCGTACTTCACCTTTTCGGGCCAGGCGAGTTTCTGACCGTTCTTGCCCAGGGAGCGGCTCTGATAATTACAGTAGAAGCACTTATCGGGGCCGCCCTTCTCTTTGCATTTTGTTGCAACGCGCGTTGCTTCTTGCATCTCCTCGGCGACGACCGATTCGAAGTTCGCTATGTTGTGCGACTCGACATGGTGTCGTTGGGCCAGGGTTGGGCGTGCCACCCTGCCCCAGAGAAACGGGTTCTCGAGCTTGACCGGTGGATCCCGATCGAAGTCCGATCGCCAGTCGCCGGGGATCCAATCGCCTTGGGGCTCGGCGGGGCGTGCGGCCCACGGGGGAATTGTATGATCTTCGTACCAGTGCGTCGAGCCGATCTTGGTGTTAGCGAACTTGCCGCCGTTAATGCCAAGTCCGCGCATCTGCAGGATATGGCCGAGCTCGTGAGCAAGCCCGATCGCCGGCGTCTGCACTTTCCTTGCCGGAAAGCCGGTAAGCTGAAACAGAGGATTCCAGCAGACCTGATCATGCATCGGTCCTTCGGTGCTGTGGTAGGCGTTGGAATCGGCCTTCGAGCTGATGTGGATCTTGATCGCGGTCCCGCTCTTCTGCAAGATGTTCAAGATTCCCATGAACTTGGCTGAGGCCGAGAGGTAATCGATGGCCGCCTGGAAGATGGCTTGGGCATCCTTGTCAGCTCGCTTTCCCGGGCCTTGGCAGAAGTCACAGCTTGTTATGAAGGTGAAATTCCTGAAATAATCGATTGGCATCTGCTTCAGCTCTCCCTTCAAATCAAAAGTTGTTTTCGTCCGCGAGAGTATTTTATCGTGAATGAGTCAGGCACATGCAACGATATTTTATTTACTTGAGATAACTCTGCATCACATTAAGGTTATTTACCTCGGACCGACGAGAAACCTACGCCAAGGATGGTTCTCGGACCAAGGGGGCCCAGGAAGTTGAGCGGTGACTGCAGTGGTTCGAGGACTTTTTAAAGACTCGATAGGAAGCGGCTCGCTCGATAGACCGGACTTCGTTGTTATGCCCGATTCGAGTGTTGGGTTTTATGCGCGGTCCTCGTTTGACGATGAATATAACGAAAACGGTCGCGCGCATGTCGTTATCGTGGATCTCAAGACTACGAGACTGCCCTTCGCGCGGATACCAAATATGATACTATCCTTATTCGCGCAGAACGACGGTTTCTCAGTCTGTACAGGAAGGTGCAAGGAGCGCCACCCCCATTCTTGGTTGATCATAGAGAAGAGCTGAAAAAGTTCACGGACCCGCTTTCAGTGGTTCAGGGAGAGCTAATCGCTGCTACAAACCGCCTGTTCCGCTACGGCTGGACCAGGCAAACGCTGCCTTTGGATTAGCTCCTCGCGGCGCTCACGATCTGAGGCGGTCGCGTTGTCTTGGGCAAGGTCCACTCAAGCGGTGCGTAACTGTACGACGTCCAGCAGTCCCGGCACGTACTTGCGACCTCGCCCGATCAATCGCCAGTCCCAGCGCACTCGCAGGCAGCGCTTGATGAATCACAGTCAGTCGGATCAGGTACC